>JAPLCX010000029.1 GCA_026392035.1 Candidatus Auribacterota bacterium
GCATGAATCTGGCCACGGCGGCGAAGAGAATCTGACCAGGGGCGGGAGGGGAAGTCTCTTTCAGGTATGAAGGGGGAGATAATAGCCGGTGCTCTCGCGTATACAATCCGAAAAATACTTTTTCAGGAGACCCTAATTATAAATGAAATGCATAATAAAGCCAGCAACCCAATCCGATGTCAAAAGTATTGTCGATTTATGGAAGGAGATGTTCGACTTCCATAGAGAACGCGATAAGCATTTCACTAGATCAGGTATAGCTCATGAGAATTATAAGAAACGTATTATAGAAAGCTTTACATCGAAAGATTTTTACATTCTAGTGGCCGAAGTTAATAAAGCTATTGTTGGTTACTGTTTAGCAAGTATAGCCAAATATCCACCCTTTTTTGAGGTTGAGAACTATGGGACAATTTTCGATCTGGTAGTCACACGAGATTATCGCAAAGAAGGTATCGGAGAAAACCTGTTACAAGAAGCATATAACTGGTTTTCTAAGAAGGGCACAAAAAGGGTAGAAGTAAGAGTTGCCACATCAAATGAAGTTGCGAACAAATTTTGGAGGAAAATGGGTTTTACACCCTATATGGAAATCCTATATTTAGAAAAATAAGGATTCGGGGGATTCGGGGTCGGATTCGGGGTCGCACCACGATATCTTATTTGCCATGAAGTGCTTATGTGATTTTTGGCCCTTTAAAAGTGGCTTAGCTGCGTTTTTTAGACCTTAAAATTGCCTGTAAGAAATGCTCATGGGAACAGCCACCTTGCTGATGCGAATGTGCGAACGCGCGCGTGTTCGCTCCTCAACGCCTCCCTCACAGCAGGGTTGCTGCTCAACTCAGCCGGTAGGCTAATTTTCAGCTTGTGCGGAACGCTTCGGATTGTTATAATTCTCCGATAATCAGGGAAAATGTGGTTCGGGCTTGATGAATCAAGCCCCTACAATTTTAATGTATAGCAAGGGAGGTGATACGCATTCGGTCATTCATAAGGATCAACGGGCAAATCAGGGCCAAGATGGTTCGGACCATCGATAAAGACGGCGCGCAGGCGGGGGTACTGCCTATTGATGAAGCACTGGCGCTCGCGAGAACGAGCGGGCTGGATCTCGTGGAGGTTGGTCCAACTATTGACCCGCCCGTCTGCAAGATCATGGATTTCGGCAAGTACCAGTACCAGCAGATGAAGAAGGACCGGGTGGCCAGAAAGAAACAGGTGGGAGGAAGGCTCAAAGAGATAAAATTACGCCCCCGGATCGAGGTTCACGACTACAACGTCAAGCTCAGGCAATGCAGGGAGTTTCTGGAGAAGGGGTGCAAGCTTAGGATTCGGCTCGTGTATCGAGGCAGAGAACTCGCCCACGTGGAACTGGGCACCAACCTCCTCAAGCGCCTCGGGGAGGATTTGAAGGATGTCGGCCACGTTGAGGTGCCACCCAAGAATTTCGGCAAGAACGTGGTGATGATGTTCGGACCGCAGAAGGGGGGGAAGGCGCACCCCGCGGTTGAACAGAAGAAAGGCATAGGAGATGCCAAAACTGAAGACAAGCCGCTCGGCAGCGAAACGGTTCAAGATAACAAAGAGCGGAAAGGTTAGGAAAAAACAGGCGGGCGTCAGCCATATCCTCACGAAAAAGAGCCGCAATCGAAAGAGGAGGCTCAGGGGCACGAACATCCTGAGCGCCACGGAGACGAGGATGGTGAAGAGGGCTCTGCCGTACGGTTGAGCTGCGGTGGCACGGGTTCGATCATCAGGCGTGGTTCGGGGCGCGTTTCGCCAAACCCCGTGCGCGGGCTGATACCGCAGTGAGCCGCCGTGAGGAATTGTGAGGTTCAATAGTAGTTCGAGATGCCATTCCATGAGAGGAGGATCAATTGGTTAAGGTAGCTAAGGCCCCGGCTTCACGAGAGAGGCGAAGGAGGATTCTCAAGCGGGCGAAGGGATACCGGAGTGCGCGCGGGAGTCTGATCCGTCTGGCGACGGAAGCCGTGGAGCGTGGGCTCGCATATTCATACCGTGACCGCAAGGTGAGGAAGAGGGATTTCCGGAGCCTGTGGATTATACGCATTGGAGCGGCGTGCAAGGCTGAGGGGTTTTCATATTCGCGATTCATTGATGGATTGAAGAAGGCCAAGGTCAATCTCAACCGGAAGATCCTTGCCGACCTGGCGGTGCGCGACAGAGCGGTATTCCAGGAGCTGGTGAATGTGGCGAGGAAGCAGGGATAAGGGAGTAGGGGTTAGGGAATAAGAAGAAGTGAGTGATACGTAGTATCAGGGTAATCGAGGGAATACGATGGAGATGATTTGCTCCGTTTCCTATAGAGATCGGTCGGCTGCGAGCGCGTCTGGCGGTGTGTGTAGATACAAGTTACCCGATTAGCCCAAGGCAGGCCGTACCCTCGACCTCTTCTGCCCCCAGCGATTACTTCTCACGTCTTCTGCCCCCCCTTGGTGCCCTCAAAGCGGTTACTGGCTTCTGGCTTCTCAATACAACCAGCTTTTGATTGGTCGCCCAAACTGTCAACGCACAGGGAGCCGCACGAACCCCATGAGAGATAAAATAGAGTCTCTGCGCGCTGAGGCACGTGGCCTGATCGAGGAATGCTCCTCGCTCGAACTGCTTGACACATTGCGGGTGAGGTTTCTCGGGCGGAAGGGTGAGCTCACCGCCATGCTCCGCGGCCTGGGGATGTTGCCGGCCGAGCAGCGCCCCTTGCTCGGCCAGGCAATCAATAGTCTTAAGAATGACATCCGGGCCAAGATTGACTCCCGCCGCATCTTTCTCCGGCAGAAACAGGAAAAGCAGGAGTTCGCAAAAGGAATCGTTGATGTGACGCTCCCCGGCCTCCCGCAGATTCGCGGCGCGAAACATCCGATTTCTCTGGTGATGTCCCGACTGACGGATATATTCACCGGCCTTGGGTTTGTCGTCGAAGAAGGACCTGAGGCAGAGACAGACTATTACAATTTTAGCGCGCTCAATTTTCCTCCGGAGCATCCCGCGAAGGACATGCAGGCCACGCTCTACATCACGGATGAGCTCCTCATGCGCACGCACACTTCTCCCGTTCAGATCAGGGTCATGCAGCGCCAGAAGCCGCCGCTCCGCTGCATCATGCCGGGTCGCGTCTACCGCTGCGATAGCGATGTGTCTCATTCTCCCGTGTTCCACCAGGTCGAGGGATTGCTCGTCGGCGAGGGCGTGACCTTCGGCGAGCTCAAAGGTGTTCTGGCCTTTTTCGCGCAGAAGATGTTTGGAGCGGGAACGAGGATGCGCTTTCGACCGAGCTTCTTCCCGTTCACGGAACCCAGCGCGGAGATTGATATATCCTGTGTCATCTGCTCCGGAAAGGGCTGCAGGGTGTGCAAGGAAACCGGCTGGGTTGAGATCCTCGGGGCGGGCATGGTTCACCCCGCGGTCTTTGAAGCCGTCGGGTATGATCCCGAGCGCTACATCGGATACGCATTCGGCATGGGGGTCGAGCGTATTGCCATGCTCAAGTACCGGATCGATGATATCAGGCTGTTTTTCGAAAATGATGTGAGATTTTTGCAGCAATTCAAATGATCTATTTTCACCACGGAGACACGGAGTGTTAGGAAAAATATGTTGTTTATCTTTCACGTTTTGAACGCAGTCTCTGTGCCCTCCGTGCCTCCGTGGTGAGAGCAAAACTATGAAAGTATCTTTTAACTGGCTCAGAGAGTATGTTAATTGTCCCCTCAGCCCGGAAGAGCTGGCAGACCGCCTGACCATGCACGGTCTCGAGGTGGAAGCGGTCACCAGGCTGACGCCCGCGCTCAAGGGGATTGTCGTGGGAAGGGTCCTCAGCGTCGAGCCACACCCCCGCGCGGATCGGCTCTCGGTCTGCCGGGTGAGCGATGGAACGAGCGAGCTCACGATCGTGTGCGGGGCAAAAAACGTAACGGCGGGGGATGCCGCCCCCCTCGCGCGAGTGGGGGTTACGCTGCCCAACGGAACAACCATACGCCAGACAGCGCTCCGGGGGATCGCTTCGGAGGGCATGCTCTGCTCTGAGAGAGAACTCGAGCTGGGCGAAGACGCCGAGGGGATCATGATCCTGGCGGCACAGTCAATGCCGGGCCAGGATCTCTCTGAAGCGCTCCAGCTCAATGACAGTATTCTCGATGTCAATGTGACCCCGAACCGTCCTGACTGTCTCAGTGTGGTCGGCGTGGCGCGCGAGGCCGCGGCTATCCTGAAAAAACCGCTCATGCTGCCCCGCTGCCGGGTGAAAGAGAAGGGGGCTCGAGCGGCTTCTCGCGCGCGGGTGAGCATCGAGGATGGCGGCCTTTGCCCGCGCTACTGCGCCCGTGTCGTCACAAATGTCAGTGTCGGGCCTTCTCCCTTCTGGCTGCGTAACAGGCTGGGGGCGGTGGGAGTGAGGACGATCAATCTGATTGTGGACGCGACAAATTACGTGCTCATGGAATGCGGGCAGCCGCTGCACGCGTTTGACCTCCAGAAGATCAAGGGAGGCTGCGTCTTCGTGCGGCAGGCGCGGCGTGGAGAGAAGATCACCACGATCGACGGCAGGGAGCGCGCGCTCGACGAGGGGATGCTCGTCATCGCCGATTCAAAGGCCCCCCTCGCGGTTGCGGGTATCATGGGAGGTCTCCACAGCGAGGTTGGCAAAGAGACACGCGAGCTCCTCCTCGAGAGCGCGTGCTTCAAACCGCAATCCATACGGCGCACCTCCCAGAGGCTTAATCTCTCCAGCGAGTCGTCATACAGGTTCGAGCGTGGGGTGGATTACCACGGCCTTGTCCCTGCGCTGGACAGGGCCGCACAGCTCATCTCTGCACTGGGTGCGGGTGATCCCTGCACGGGCGTCATCGATCGCCGATCGACAGCCTGGCGCGCGAGGAGAGTGAAGCTCCGCATCCCGAGGTTGAACGCCGTCCTCGGTGCGAGGTTGTCAAAAGCGAGGGTGCGGGCCGATCTTGAACGCCTGGGCATGGGGGTGAGAGAACAGGGGAGAGTGGTGGTGGAGGTTGCGCCTCCCGCTTTTCGGGTTGACCTGTGCGGAGAGATCGACCTGGTCGAGGAAGTGGCCCGCATGGAAGGGTATGACCGGATCATCGCGGTGCCGCCGGTCGGCGTCGTGCCGGCGGGAGGGGGCGACCCCCGCACCATGGGTCGGGAAAAGGTGAGAGATGCGCTCTGCTCACTCGGTTTTTCTGAGGCGATCTGCCTCAGCTTTATGGGGCTCGCTGAGATGGATCGGCTGATGTGGGGCAAGCATGAACCGCTCCGGCGGGCGGTGAGGCTCAGGAACCCGGTGAGCGATGAGTTTGCCTATCTGAGAACCAGCATGCTCCCGCCGCTCATGCGGTGCCTGTCGCTCAACGCGAATCGCGGCAACAGCGATGCGCAACTGTTCGAACTGGGCACGGTTTTTTCCCCGCGCGAGGGTGGAGCGCCCCCCCTCGAAATGGAGAAGCTCGCGCTCGCGGCAATGGGGCTGGCCGGAATCCGATCGTGGTGCGCCCGGATGGCCGAGGTAGATTTTTTTTATCTTAAGGGAATGCTGGAAAATATGCTCACGGGAGCGGGCGCGGAGATCTCCGCAGCGCGTGCGTCGTTGCCGGGCTGCCATCCGGGCAGGTCGGCGACACTCAGTCGGAATGGCCTGCCATGGGGCTGGATCGGCGAGATCCATCCGCGCGTGGCGGAGGCGTACGGCATCAAAGCCCCTGTCATCTTCGCGGAGGTGGACCCGGCGCCCCTCTACACGGCACTCCTCGGGGAGAGGGTGTACCGACCGCTTCCGCGTTTCCCCGCCGTGAAAAGGGATATCGCGCTCGTCGCGGATGAACACGTCGAGGCAGCGGGGGTGATCGCGACCGTGAGGCGTGCCGTCCCGGGGCTCATCGAAGCCGTCGAGCTCTTCGATCTGTTCAGGGGGCAGCAGATTCCCCCGGGCAAGAAGGGGCTCGCCGTCTCCGTCACGCTGCGCGCTCCCGAGGCGACGCTGCGGGAGGAAGATATTGAAGCGGCGATGGAAAAAATCCGCGAGGCGCTGAGGGAGATGGGGTGCGAGATAAGATAACCACGGCCTAAAGTGTAAGGTATAAGGCCCAACGTGCAAGGCATGAAGCATGGATCTATTTGATACTGCGGCACAGGACACAGCGCACGCGCCGCTCGCGGCGAGGATGCGTCCGAGAACGCTCGAGGAATTTGAGGGGCAAACACACATCCTCGGCAAAGGGAAACTCCTCTCCCGGGCGATCGAATCGGACCGTATCGGTTCCATCATCCTCTGGGGGCCGCCCGGCACAGGGAAAACCACGCTCGCGGAGGTCACCGCCAACGCGACGCACAGTTGTTTTGAGAGGATGAGCGCCGTCATGGCGAACGTGGATATCCTGCGAAGGGCCATCTACAGCGCCGAGAACCGACTGCGGGAGAGGGGAGAGAAGACCATCATTTTTATAGACGAGATCCATCGCTTCAACAAGGCGCAACAGGACGTCCTCCTCCCGCACGTCGAGAGGGCGACCATCTCCCTGATCGGTGCGACCACGCACAATCCGTGTTTCTACGTCAACGCCCCGCTGCTCTCGCGCTCGCTCCTCTTCGAGCTGCGACCACTGGGGAGGGAAGAGCTGCGCGTGATCATCGACCGCGCACTCGCCGACCCCGAGCGTGGGCTGGGAAAGACGTCGGTGATTGTTGATGATCCCGCCATGGAGCATATCCTCGCGATATCCGACGGCGACGCGCGCAGGGCGCTCAACGCGATTGAGCGGGCGGTGCTCACCACCCCCCCGGGCAAGGACGGCTCCGCTCACGTTACCCTCGGCGTGGCCGAGGACTCTGTGCAGAGCAAGGCGGTCGTCTACGACAGGGACGAGGATGGACATTACGATACGATATCGGCGTTCATCAAGAGCATGCGCGGGTGCGACCCGGACGCGGCCCTCTACTGGATGGCGAAGATGATCCACGCGGGGGAGGACCCGCGATTCATCGCCAGGCGCATCATCATCTGCGCCGCTGAGGACGTGGGCAATGCCGACCCCCATGCCCTCCTCGTGGCGACGGCCGCGATGCAGGCCGTCGAGTTTGTCGGGATGCCCGAGGCGAGGATACCGCTGGCGCAGGCCGCCATCTACGTCGCCTGCGCCCCCAAGAGCAACGCCTCGTACAGCGGCATTGAAAAAGCCCTGGAGGGGGTCCGCACCCGCCCCACGATGGAGGTGCCCGACGCAATCAAGGGAACGGGCTATGCGGGCGCCGGGCGGCTCGGGCGCGGGAAGGGCTACACGTACGCACATGGCCCCCAGAGTCTCACGGGCGCGCCGGACCTCACCCCTGAGCCCGTCTCCTTCTACAAACCCTGGGCGAGCGGATACGAGAGGGTGATCAAAAGAAGATTGGAGTTGTGGCGCAGGAAGGGGAAGGGCAGGGCTGAGGCCGAGGCGAATGCAGCAGGAAAGAGGCATTGATGAAAAGGGCCGGATCCGGGCGGAGCTGTTGAAGAAGAGAGACAGCCTTCCGCCGGCCGAGCGCCGGCAGCTCAGCGAGCGGATCGCGAATGCGCTGAGGGGCCTTGACGAGTTCAGGAAGGCGCGGCGCATCATGTATTACGTGGCGGTGAGAGCTGAGGTGGAGACGGAGGAGCTGATACGGGGATGCCTCGCACGGGGAAAGAAGGTGAGCGTACCCTGCTGTGACCCCGCGAGCGGGCGCATCAGCGCGGCCGATATCAGGGATTTCGACCGTGACCTGGCTGCGGGATGCTACGGGATCCCCGAGCCCATCGGAGCGCGGAGAGAGACGGTCGCCGCGGCGGACATTGACCTCTTCATCGTCCCCGGCGTCGGCTTCGACTGGACGGGAGTGCGGCTGGGGTGGGGGAAAGGCTACTACGATTCTTTTCTCGCCGCGGCTGACGCGCGCGCGGTCAAAATCGGCCTCGCGTACGAAGCGCAGTTGCTGCCGCTCATCCAACCCCGTAGCCGCGATGTCGCCATGGACAAGATTGTCACCGAGGAGAGAGTGATCGATTGCAGGAAGATGCGGAGTTATATCAAACAGGCAAAATGACAAAATCCAAATGACAAAATAAATCCAAGAGACAAAATTCAAACAGCAAAACCTCGGCATTTGTCATTTGGTATTTGTCATTTGTGACTTGTCATTTGGTATTTGTCATTTAATAAAGGGGGTGATGGGTATGATCGCGTTCTTGAAAGAACAATTCCTTGCCCTGACCATCCTCGCCGCCGCGGCAGGAGCGTGCGCCGGTTACTTTGCCAGGCGCGTCATGGCTGACAAGAGGTTCTCGGATGCCGGTGCGCAGGCGAAGAAAATTCTCGATGATGCGGAGAGGGAGGCAAATAACAAGAAGAGGGAAGCGGAGATATACGCGAAGGACGAGCTGCACAAATCGCGCGCCGAGTTTGATCGTGAAACTAAGGACAGGCGCAAAGAGCTGACCGGCCTTGAGGCCCGCGTCGTGCAAAAAGAGGAGAACCTCGAGCGCAAGGTTGCCCTGCTGGAAAAGAAAGAGCAGACGCTCGCCAGGCTGGAGCGCGAGCGAGAGGCCCACGCGCAGGCCATGGAACAGAAACAGAAGGAGCTCGACGTCGTCCTGGAGGAGGAGAGGAAGCGGTTGCAGAAAGTGGCGGGGCTGAGCCGCGACGAGGCGAAGCAGCTGCTGCTCAACAAGCTCGAAGACGAAATCAGGCGCGACGCGGCGGCGATGGCGCGCCGCATCGAGGAGGAGGCAAAGGAAACTGCCGACAAACAGGCGAAGAAGATCATCTCACTGGCGATCCAGCGGTCCGCGGCAGACCACGTTTCAGAGATGACCGTAACGAGCGTACCCCTCCCCAACGATGAGATGAAGGGCCGGATCATCGGACGCGAGGGACGGAACATCCGCGCCATCGAGGCGGCCACCGGGGTTGATGTCATCATTGACGACACGCCGGGCGCGGTGGCGCTCTCCAGCTTCGATCCGATACGCAAAGAGATCGCCCGGATCACTCTGGAGCGGCTGATCGCGGACGGCCGGATCCACCCCGCGCGGATCGAGGAGATCGTGGAGAAGGTGAAGAATGAGATGGAGGACACCATCCGGGAGACCGGCAAGCAGGCCGCGTTTGATCTGGGCATCCACGACCTGCACCCCGAGCTCATCAGGCTGCTCGGACGGCTCAAGTTCAGGAGCAGTTACGGACAGAACGTGCTCCAGCATTCCAAAGAGGTGGCGCGCGCGATGGGGATCATGGCAGCCGAGCTCCAGCACGATATCAAGCTCGCCAAGCGTATCGGGATCCTCCATGATATCGGCAAGGCGGTTGACCATGAGGTGGAAGGGGCGCACGCGGTGATCGGGGCTGACATTGCGAAGAAATACGGTGAGTCTCCCGAGGTCGTCCACGCGATCGCGGCGCACCACAATGACGTGGAGCCCACTTCGATCTACGCGGTGCTCGCCTCCGCAGGCGATGCGATATCCGCGGCCAGGCCTGGGGCGCGGTCAGAAACGCTCGAGGCGTACATCAAGCGGCTGGAGAACCTGGAGAAAATCGCGATGGCGTTTCGGGGCGTCCACCACGCCTATGCCATCCAGGCGGGGCGTGAAATCAGGGTCATAGTCGAACCGGATAAGATCGACGACGACCAGGCCGTGCTGACCGCGCGTGATATCACCAAGAAGATTCAGGATGAGCTTGAGTATCCCGGCCAGGTCAAGGTGGTGGTCGTCAGGGAAACGCGGGCCGTGGAGTACGCCAAATAAAAAAACCAAATGACAAAATCCAAATGTCAAAACAAATCCAAATGACGAAATTCAAGTACCAATAGAACGGTATTTGTCATTTGTCATTCATGCAGGAGCACGCATGATTACTATCCTGATGTGCGGCGATATCGTCGGAAAGCCGGGGAGAACTGCGGTGAGGGAACTGCTCCCCGTCCTGAAAAAACGGTACTCGGTTGACTGTGTCATCGCCAACGCAGAGAACGCGGCCGGCGGGTCCGGCCTGACCCCCGACACGGTGAGCGAACTCATTTCCTCCGGAGTCCATGTGCTCACCTCGGGCGACCACATCTGGAAGAATAGAGCCGTGTACGAGATCATCGGGAGAGAGGAGCGGCTCCTGCGCCCCGCGAACTACCCCGTGGGGGTGCCGGGACGCGGGAGCGTGGTGATCACCGTCGGGAGCGGGGTGCGGGTAGGGGTGATCAACCTGCTCGGCCGCATTTTCATGAAGCCGGCTGAATGCCCATTCGCGGTCGCGATGAGGGAGTGTGACTCGATTCGAGCGGAGAGCCCCGTCATCATCGTTGATATCCACGCCGAGGCGACATCGGAAAAGATCGCCATGGGGCGTTATCTCGACGGAAAGGTGACCGCGGTGGCCGGCACGCACACGCACGTGCAGACTGCCGACGAGCAGATTCTCCCCGGCGGGACTGCGTACATCACCGACGTGGGAATGACCGGCCCCACTGTTTCAATTTTGGGGAGGGAGATCGAGCCGGTGGTCAGGCACTTTCTCACGCAGATGCCCGAGCGATTTGATGTGGCGAGTGAGGGAATCGAGTTCCAGGGCGTGCTCATACGCGCGGACGAGCATACCGGCAAAGCAGTGGGGATTGAGCGGATACGGGAGAAACTTGAAGACAAATAACAAATACCAAATGACAAATGCCGTTCTATTGGTACTTGAATTTTGTCATTTGGATTTGTTTTGTCATTCGGATTTTGTCATTTGTCATTTTTAAGTAGGCGGCGTGCAGTGTCTCAGCCAACAGGCAAAAAAATCTACAGTGTCAGCGAGCTCACCCGTGAGATCAAGGTGCTCCTGGAGGGGAGATTCCCCGGCGTGTGGGTTGAGGGAGAGATTTCAAACATCCGCAAACCGGGCTCGGGCCATATCTACTTCACGCTCAAGGATGAGGGGAGCCAGCTCCAGGCGGTGTTATATCGCTCCCAGCTCATGCGGAACAGATTTGATCTGCGGGACGGGCTGCAGGTGATCGCATTCGGCGACGTCTCCGTCTATGCGAGGGGGGGGCGCTACCAGCTCACCGTTGCGGAGATCGAGCCCAGGGGGCTCGGGGCGCTCCAGCTCGCCTTCGAGCAGCTCAAGCAGCGCCTGGCCCTGGAGGGCCTTTTCGCCCCGGAGAGGAAAAAGCCCATTCCCCTCCTGCCGGAACGGATAGGGATTGTCACCTCCCCCACGGGCGCTGCCATACGGGATATCCTCACGGTGATACAGCGCCGCTTCGCCAACGTGCGCATTCTCATCAGCCCGGCGCGCGTGCAGGGGGAAACGGCTGTGGGAGAGATTGCAGGCGCGATTGACGGATTCAACGCGCGCGCCGACGTGGACGTGATCATCGTCACGCGGGGGGGAGGCTCGCTGGAAGACCTCTGGGCATTCAACGAGGAAGCGGTCGCGCGGGCCATCGCCCGGTCGCGCATCCCGGTGATCTCGGCCGTCGGGCACGAGATAGATTACACCATCTCCGATTTTGTCGCCGATCTCCGGGTGCCGACCCCCTCGGCCGCCGCTGAACTGGTGATCGCCCAAAAGTCCGAATTGCAGGGAAAGATAGAAACGCTCGCCTCGAAACTCTCGTCGGCCATCAGCGAGAGGATCGCATCCCTGCGCAACCGGTGGCGCCTCTGTGAGCAGAGCTACGTGTTTCAGGCCCCGCGCACCATGGTGCGCCAGCACCAGCAGCTGCTGGACGAACTCGAGAGCAGGCTCCAGCGGTCGTTCCGCCATGCGATCGAGCTCATCCGGAACCGCCTGGGTGCGGTCGGGGGCAAGCTGGAGAGCCTCAGCCCGCTCGCGGTACTCGCGCGCGGGTACAGCGTGATCATTCGCGAGAAGGACGGTGCCGTCGTGAGCGCTGCCGGCCAGGTGGCCCGCGGCGATATCGTGCGCGCCCGCCTTCACCGCGGGGGTTTCACCGCCTCGGTGAGGGAAATAGTAGATACCACGCCGTAGGGTATGCGTTATACTAATCACAACCGACGATGTTCCATAAATGGCCACAGATGAGCACGGATAAACACAGATGAACATTGCGGCCGGAAGTTTAAGGCCACACGTACAAGGAAATGAGGTCACTGTAAACTTTCAACCGTAGTTGAGGTTCCCATGCCAAAGGATAAGAAATTAAAATTCGAGGACGCGCTCAAGCGACTGGAAGAGATCGTCGCCCTGATGGAGGATGAACATACTCCGCTGGAAGAAGCGCTCCGGCGCTACGAGGAGGGGATCGGGCTCGCCCGGTTCTGCGCGCACACGCTGGACGCAGCGGAGAAGAAGATTGAGATCCTGAGCAAGGGGGCTGATGGCAAGATCACTGCCGTACCATTTTCTGGCGCAGATACCGCTGAAGCCGCTGATGAGCGCCCGGCCCCTCTCCCGAAGCGGCGTTCCCCAGCCCCCCGGGCAGAGGAGCGGGACGGGAAGGAGCAGTTCCTCCTTTAGTCAGGGGTTTGATAAGTCCCGAAATAGCGGATAACAGGTCAAAACGTTCACCTGATGGGTGGAATGTAATCAGAAGTAATTCTCCCTGTAGGAGCTTGATCCTTCGGCTGAGTTTATACTGAGCGTAGCCGAAGTGCTCAGGACAAGTTTTATCAAGCCCGTGGAATTCTGCCCCTTCTGGGACTATTAAGAAACGGTGAAACTTCAGGTTGGCATTGATTCAAAAATTGATTGGGGAGCCTGTTGCCGCAATGGGACGCTGCCTGGATCTGATTGAATCGCCGGAAGATCTTAAAACCTTGAGCCTCGCCGAGCTTGAGCCTCTCGCGCAGGAGATCCGTGAGAGGCTCATCAATGTTGTATCGGTCACCGGCGGGCACCTCGCGTCGAGCCTGGGTGCCGTTGAGCTCGCGATCGCGCTCCACTATGTATTCGATTGCCCCCGCGACAAGATTGTCTGGGATGTGGGCCATCAGGCCTACGCGCACAAGATTCTGACGGGGAGGAACAGGGCATTCCCGTCATTGCGCGGGTCGGGTGGGCTCGGCGGATTTCCCCGGCGCGCTGAGAGCGACTGCGACTCTTTTGGCGCGGGGCACGCGAGCACCGCTGTCTCTGCCGCGATGGGCATGGTCGCCGCGCGCGATGCCCGCGGCGGGGACGAGAATATCATCGCCGTCATCGGTGATGGATCGCTCACGGGGGGGCTCTGCTACGAGGCCTTCAACAACTCTGGGCAGCGGGCGTCGAACCTCATAATCATTCTCAACGACAATGAGATGTCCATATCGCGGAACGTGGGTGCGATCTCAGCCTACCTGAACAGGATCATCACCTCCCCCGCGTATAACCGGGTGAGGAGCGATATGCAGGCGATTGTGAAGAGCATCCCCGCCATCGGCCAGCGGATGTTTGAGACGGCGCGCCGGCTCGAGGAGAGCCTGAAAAACCTCGTCGCGCCGGGCATCATTTTTGAGGAGCTGGGATTCCGCTATTTCGGCCCGATTGACGGCCACGATATCCCGAAGCTGGTCGGGATACTGAATCGTTTGGCGGAGATCGACCAGCCGGTCCTCCTGCACGTCCTCACCCGAAAGGGGAAAGGGTATGTGCATGCCGAGCAGCACCCTGAATATTTTCATGGGACAAGCCCCTTTGACATCAGCACGGGCAGACCCAAAAAAGAGAGCGCGGGGCCGACCTACTCCGAGATATTCGGTAGCGCGCTGGTCGAGCTGGCCCGCAGGGATCCGGCAATCTTTGCCGTTTCCGCCGCAATGTCAGCAGGGACGGGGCTCGACCGGTTCTCGAAAGAGTTCCCGGACCGCTTCTTTGATGTGGGCATCGCCGAGGAGCACGCGGTAGTATTCGCGGCCGGATTGGCCGCGAGCGCCTGCAAGCCCGTGGTTGCCATTTACGCAACCTTTCTGCAGCGCGCCTATGATCAGATCGTCCATGATGTCTGCCTGCAGCAGCTCCCCGTGGTGTTTGCCGTCGACCGCGGGGGTATCGTGGGGGCTGACGGCCCGACGCATTCAGGCCAGTTCGCATTATCGTACCTGAGGCATATCCCGAATCTTGTGCTCATGGAGCCCGCGGATGCGGGCGAACTGGTGGGGATGCTCAGAGGAGCGCTGGAGTGGGGGAAGCCAGCCGCGATTGTGTACCCCAAGGCCGGCAGCGGCCGCCCTCCAGAGCAGCTTGCAGGAGAGATCATCACACTTGGCAAGGCGCGTGTGGTGAGCGAGGGTGACGACATCGCGCTCATGGCAATCGGGCCCATGGTGCGGGTTGCGGAGGATGTGGCGGCGAAGATAGCGGAGGAAGGGATACGCGCCACCGTCATCAATGCGAGGTTTATCAAACCCCTTGATGCCGAGGCGATCGTCGCGGCGACGAACCGCACCGGCCGCATTGTCACGCTCGAGGAAAACGCGTTGCAGGGGGGCTTCGGGAGTGCGGTGCTCGAACTCATGGCGGAGAAAGGACTCTCGGGGGTTGCTGCCCTGTGCATTGGTATCGGCGATCGTTACGCGGAGCAGGGGGGGCGGGAAGAAATAGCGGCGGCGCTCGGTCTTGATGCGGATTCGATTGCGCGCAGGGTCGCCGCATGGTACAAAGGGTTGAGGGCTAAGGGTTGAGTGTTGAGAGCGCCATAGGTCGCCACGATAATCGACTGGTTCTGAAAAGCAGATCGGTGAACAAAGTCAGGCTCGACAGGCTTCTCGTGGAGCGGGGATTCTTCCCCAGCGGGGAAAAGTCCCGCCGTGCGGTCATGGCGGGGGAGATCAGGGTTGACGGCCGGCTTGAGGATAAACCGGGGAAAGCGGTGAAGTCCAATTGCCTGCTGTCGGTGCTGCGCAGGTATCAGTACGTGGGGAGGGGAGGGGAGAAGCTCGCCGCAGCCCTGCGAACATTCGGCATCTCTGTGTCCAAGAAGAAATGCCTGGACATAGGAGCTTCAACCGGGGGGTTTACCGACTGCCTGTTGCAGGCGGGCGCCGCCGCGGTGGTCGCCGTTGATGTCGGCCATGGTCAGCTGGCACAGCGGGTGCGCGAGGATCCCCGCGTCACGCTTCTCGATCGAACAAACGCCCGATATCTCAAGAGAAGCCATCTGCCATACGAGCCGGAACTGACGACGATCGATGTGTCCTTCATATCGCTCGATAAGATCATCCCTGCAGTGGTGGAGATTATCGGCCCCGGGGCGGGACTGGTGGCCCTTATCAAACCGCAATTTGAGGCAGGGAGGAAGGACGTGGGGCGCGGGGGCGTGGTCAGAGACGGGCGCGTGCACACAAGCGTGATCTGGAATGTGTGCGAGATGTGCGAGGCGAACGGCCTGATGGTCCGCGGCCTGATGGAATCCCCGCTCAGGGGCCCCGCGGGGAACAAGGAATTTTTTGTCTATGCCGAGAAAACCCAGAACCATACCCGATCGCGCTCGGCGCTCACTATCGTAGGGCAATGAAAACAATCGCGCTCATGGTCAACACACTTAAAAAAGACGCGGGCGCCGCGCTCGGCGCACTCGTCCCTTTTTTGAAGGGGAGAGGGGTTGCCGTGATCGCCGATCGAGAAACGGCAGCGCTCATCGGGGATGCGAAGATCGGGAGGGAGGCGGAGGACTTGAGGTCCGAGGCTGAACTCCTGGTCGCGGTGGGTGGCGACGGGACGGTGCTCAAGGCCGCGCGGATGCTCGGAGACGCGCAAGTTCCCCTCGTGGGAATCAACCTTGGCGGGCTCGGCTTTCTCACCGCCACTACGCTCGTCGGCGCCAGGGAGCTTCTGGAAAAGGCCATACGTGGCGATTTCAAGGCCGAAGAGAGGCTGCTCCTCAGGGTGGCGGTCAGGAGGAACGGGCGTGAGCGCTTCAGCCATGTGGTGCTCAATGACGCGGTGATCGCCAGGGGGACGCTGTCGAGGCTGATCGCCCTTGACACGTTTATCGATGACGAGTACCTCGTCACGTACAATTCAGACGGCCTGATTGTATCGAGCCCCACTGGTTCGACCGCCTATTCCCTCTCGGCCGGCGGGCCCCTTGTATCGCCTGATACAGATGCTATAATTATTGCGCCTATATGCCCTCACATGCTCACGAACAGGCCGCTCATTGTTCCGGGCAGGAAGAAGGTGCGGATTGTGGTATCGGCGAGAGCACGGGACAGCACGCTGACCCTCGATGGACAGGTCAGGGAAATGCTCCAGGGCGGCGATGAGGTTGCTGTCGAGGGATGCGGCGCAAAACTGAGGCTGGTGGTCTCTGTCGAAAAGAGCTACTTCCAGCTTCTCAGGGAGAAGTTGCACTGGGGAGGCCGCGCGCTCCATGGCTAAGGTCACTATAGAAGCGCAGCGATGCAAGGGCTGCGGGCTCTGTGTCGAGGCATGCCCGCAGGGCGTCATTGTGATGTCAAAATCCCTTAACGACAAGGGCGTGCATTTCGCCCAGGCCGCGCGCCTTGAGGACTGCACGGGGTGCGCGCTCTGCGCCGTTATGTGTCCAGAGGCGCTCATCGAGGTGGAGAAGTAAAGAAAGTTAAAAGTCAAAACGCAAAAGGCAAAAGTACGGTGCAAAGCTAAAATGTTTTTAACTTTTGAGTTTTGACATGTGGTTTTGACTTTTTACTTTTGATTTTTGCCTTATCATTCATGAATGCGAAGAAACTGATGTGCGGAAACGAGGCGCTCTCGGAAGCCGCGATTATGGCGGGGTGCCGCTGCTACTTCGGCTATCCGATCACCCCCCAGAATGAGGTCACCGGCTACATGTCCCGTCGCATGCCGGAGGTGGGGGGGCAGTTTGTCCAGAGCGAGAGCGAGGTGGCGGCCATCAACATGGTGTTCGGGGCGGCGGTGGTGGGAGCGCGCGCGATCACCTCGTCCTCGAGCCCCGGAATCAGCCTCATGCAGGAGGGGATCTCCTACCTCGCGGGCAACGAGTTGCCGGCGGTCATTGTGAATATCATGCGTGGCGGACCCGGCCTCGGCAATATCGGCCCGAGCCAGGCCGACTATTTCCAGGCGACCCGCGGCGGAGGACATGGCGACTACCACACCCCCGTGCTTGCCCCCGCGAACGTTCAGGAGCTGGTGGACCATGTCTTCCTGGCGTTTGACATTGCCGACAGGTACCGTAACCCGGTGATTATTCTGGGAGACGGCGTGCTCGGCCAGATCGTCGAGCCCGTTGAGATCGGGCCGCGAGAGAAGAGTGGTCTCCCGAACAAAGATTGGGCGCTCACCGGCTGCGCCGGCCGCAGCCCGAACAAGATCAGATCGCTCGTGCTCGGCGAGAATGAGCTCCTCAAGCATAACCTGGCGCTCCAGGCGAAATACCGGATGATCGAACAGAATGAGGTCAGGTACGAAAATGTGGAAGCGGCGGGCGCGAAGATACTCCTGGTGGCGTACGGGACGCCGTCGCGCACCTGCCGTGCGGTTTTAAAAAAGTACCGGAATGAGGGTTACCAGATAGGCCTTTTCAGGCCGATCACCCTCTGGCCGTTTCCGTACGAGGCGCTGGTGGAAGCCGCCCGCGACGCGCGCGTCGTGCTGGTGGTTGAGATGAGCGCCGGCCAGCTGGTCCAGGATGTGCGGCTCGCCCTCCATGACGATCAGAAAGTCGCATTGCTCGGCAAGCCGGGCGGCGAGGTGATTCGGACCTCAGAGGTTGAAAGCGAGGTCGAGAAGCTGATCGCGCTGCACAATCTGAAGAGGCGGTAGGGGACAGCGCTAAAGAGATCGAGCTATCGATTGAGTAATTATGAAAAAGATATTTTCCAGGCCGAACAGTTTAAAGGATGTCGAAACGCACTACTGCAGCGGCTGCGGCCACGGCATCGTGCACCGTTTGATCGCCGAGGTGGTGGATGAGCTGGGCATCAGGGAGAGGGTTGTGGGTATCGCTCCTGTGGGATGTGCGGTGCTCGCCTACGACTATTTCAATTTTGACGTGACCGAGGCGGCTCACGGGAGGGCGCCCGCGGTCGCCACGGGGATGAAGAGGGCCCGGCCCGACCTCATCGTCTTTACGTACCAGGGAGACGGAGATCTGGCTGCGATCGGCATGGCGGAGATCATCCATGCCGCGAACAGGGGGGAGAACATCACTGTCTTTTTCGTGAATAACGGTGTGTACGGAATGACCGGTGGACAGATGGCCCCCACGACGATGATCGGTCAGAAGACGGAGACATCGCCCCGCGGGCGATCTATCCAGGGAGAGGGGAGCCCTATCAAGGTTGCCGAGCTGATTGCGCAGTTTGACAGCGTAAAATTCATAGAACGGTGCACCATCAACAAACCGAAGAACGTCTACAGGGCGAGGGCCGCGATTAAAACCGCGCTCCAGATGCAGGTGGAGGGGAAAGGGTTTGGCTTCGTTGAGATTCTTTCACCCTGCCCCACCTACTGGGGCTTGGAGCCGCGCGTGGCCATGAAGATGATTGAGGAGCGGATGACCGAAGTCTTTCCCCTCGGCCAGTTCAAAAACATTTCTGAGAGAAAGTAACTGTTTCACCACGGAGACACGGAGGGCGCAGAGAGATACCACGAGGAGTTTGATTCCGCTCCTCTCATTTGGATTCTTTTCTCCGTGGTGACAATAAACAAAGGATATTTACTTGGAAGAGGAACGGGTAATCATCGCCGGCTTTGGCGGCCAGGGCATCATGTTCATGGGCAAGCTCCTCTGCTACGCCGGCATGATGGAGAAAAGGCATGTGACCTACATGCCCTCCTACGGCGCGGAGGTGCGCGGCGGTACCGCCTATTGCAATGTCATCATCTCCGCCGAGGAAATCCCCTCGCCCGTGGTTTCGGAACCCACTACCGCGATCATCATGAACAGTCCCTCGCTGATCAAGTTTGAGCCGATCGTGGCGAAGAAGGGATTGGTGATCATCAACACGTCGCTGGTGACGCGGCTCGCCAAACGCAAGGATATCGAGGTGATTCAAGTCGCGGCGACAAACATCGCGGACCGCCTGGGCAACACCCGCGTGGCGAATATGGTTGCCCTCGGTGCGTTTCTGGCCAAGTGCAGCATCGTGGGACTGCCAACAGTCATGGCTGCCGTCCAGGAGCTGCTGCCCAGCTACCGCCAGCACCTCGTCGAGATAAACCGCCAGGCGCTCCTCGAGGGGAAGCGCTATGTCGATTCCCATACCTCAGATGCGATATGGAGCCGGATCACGCGCGGCTTCGGCTTTGGATAAAATAACAGAACCGCAGATAAACACAGATGGACACAGATTGGTAAGAACGCCACGTGGTACTGTGTTTATTCGTGTTCATCCGTGGTTTATTTTTTAATGTGGATGACGAGTTCCATGAGATCGGATAAATCACAGATCAGGGTGCGTTTCGCCCCGAGCCCGACCGGCTACCTCCACATCGGCGGGGCGAGGACCGCCCTGTTCAACTGGCTTTTCGCGAGGCGCGTCGGGGGCGTCTTTATCCTGCGCATCGAGGATACCGACATCCAGCGATCGACCCAGGAATCGATTGACGCGATCCTTGAGAGTATCCGGTGGCTCGGCCTGAACTGGGACGAGGGGCCGATCCTCCAGTCGCAGAGGGCGCGCGTGCACATTGAGTACGCAGACCGCCTCGTCCGGGAGGGGAGGGCGTACCTCTCCGACGAGAAGAAGGGCGCGCGGCCCGCGGTCATCCTCAAGGCCCCCACGGACCGGATTGTCGTTGAGGATCTCGTTCACGGCGTTGTTGAGTTCGCTCCTGAAGTCGTTGGGGATCTCGTGCTCATCAAATCAGATGGGACCCCGACGTACAATTTCGCGTGCGTCATTGATGATTCGGAGATGAAGATCACGCACATCATCCGGGGGGACGACCACCTGAGCAATACACCGAAGCAGCTCGTGCTCTACAGGGCACTGGGGCTCTCGGCTCCCCTCTTCGCCCACGTCCCCCTCATCATGGGCCCCGATGGCTCCCGGTTGAGCAAGCGGCATGGCGCGACCTCAGTGGGCCAGTTCCGCGATGAGGGGATACTGCCCGAGGCGCTTGTCAATTTCCTCGCCCTCCTCGGCTGGTCCCCGGGGGACGACCGCGAGATGATGACGCTCGATCAGCTCATCGCCGCCTTTTCCCTCGAGCGGGTGAGCAAGAAGAGCGCGGTCTTCGACACGCGGAAGCTCATGTGGCTCAATATGCAGTACTTCAAGCTCCTGCCGCCGGCTGAGATCGCGCGGATGGCGCTCCCGTATTTCAAGGAATTCGGCGTGCCGCCCGAATCGGTCGCCCTGCCGCGGCTGGAAGCCGTCGTCCGGCTTCTGGGGGAAAGGTTCAGGACCCTCCGCGAGCTTGCGGAAAAGTCGCATTATTTCTTCACGCGAACCGTGCATATCAACGACAAGGCGTTCGAAAAGCACCTGCGAAAAGAAGGCGTTGCGGCGGCGATCAGGGAGATCATCGCCCGCCTGGGAGCGCTCAAGGAATTCACGCCGGAGACCATCGAACACGAGATGCGCGCGATCATCGCCGCGCGCGGCGTCAAGCCCGGCGAAGTGATCCAACCGGTGCGGCTCGCGGTCACAGGGCGCACGGAGACCGCAGGCATTTTCGAAACAATGGCGCTCCTGGGAAAGGAGTCCGTCATCGCGCGCCTCGATGATGCGCTGCGGGAGTGTGAGAAAATAGCGGCACAGGGGGAGAATGGCTGATCCCATGAACACCCCCGATCATAACAACGGGAGAAATGCCCGGGGGCAGGCAGGGGTGCCCCCGAGAGATTTCATCCGGGAGATCGTCGCGGAGGACCTGAGAAGGTGCACGCACGGGGGGCGGGTCGTGACACGGTTCCCGCCTGAGCCGAACGGCTGCCTGCACATCGGCCATGCGAAGTCGATCTGCCTCAACTTCGGCATCGCCTTGGAGAATGGGGGGAGATGCCATCTCCGTTTCGACGACACCAACCCCGCCAAAGAGGAGGTTGAGTACGTCGAGTCGATCATGCAGGATGTCCGGTGGCTCGGCTTCGACTGGGGGAAGCGCCTCTACTACGCCTCCGACTACTTCGAGAGGCTTTATGAGTACGCAGTGCAGCTCATACAGCGGGGGAAAGCCTACGTGGACAGCCTGAGCACGGAGGAGATACGTGAATACCGCGGAACGCTCACCAGGCCTGGGAAGGAGAGCCCCTTCCGCGCGCGCACGGTGGAGGAAAATCTCGACCTGTTCGAGCGCATGCGGCGGGGAGAGTTCTCCGACGGCGCGCATGTGCTCCGGGCAAAGATAGATATGGCCTCTCCCAATCTGAACATGAGAGACCCCGTGCTCTACCGCATACGCCACGTGGCGCACCAAAGGACAGGGGACACGTGGTGCATCTACCCCATGTACGACTTCGCGCATTGCCTCTCGGATTCAATCGAGGGGATCACGCACTCCATCTGCACCCTCGAGTTCGAGGATCACAGACCGCTCTATGATTGGATTCTTGACGCGCTGTCCGTTGCGCACCACCCGCAGCAAATCGAGTTCGCCCGGCTCAATCTGAGCCACACGGTGCTGAGCAAGCGGAAGCTCCTGGAGCTGGTGGAGGGGGGATGTGTTTCCGCATGGGACGACCCACGGATGCCCACTCTCTCAGGGCTTCGCAGACGCGGCTACACCCCCGAGGCGATCAGGGACTTCTGCGATAGGATCGGCGTTGCGAAGACCGACAGCCAGGTGGAAATCGCACTTCTCGAGCACTGCCTGCGGGAAGATCTGAATAAGCGGGCGCCGCGGGTGATGGCGGTGCTCCGCCCGCTTCGCGTGGTCATCGAGAACTATCCCGATGGCCGCGTGGAGGAACTCGAGGCGGTCAACAACCCCGAGGATCCGTCCCTGGGGACGAGGAGGGTACCGTTTTCGCGGGTTCTCTACATCGAGCGGGACGATTTCCGCGAGCACCCGCCGAAGAAGTACCACCGCTTGGCGCCCGGCCGCGAGGTGCGGCTGAGGTACGGCTATTTCATCACCTGCACGGGATTTGGGAAGGATGAGCGGACCGGAGAGGTGACGGAATTGCGGTGCACCTATGACCCGGCCACCCGGGGAGGGCACGCCCCCGACGGCCGCAAGGTCAAGGGGACGATACACTGGCTTTCGGCGGCGCACGCCATCGGGGCGGAGGTGCGTCTTTATGACCACCTATTCACAAAGTCTAATCCCGGGGACGCTGAGGAAGGTGCCGATTACAGGACATACCTGAATTCTGCCTCGTGTGAAAAACTCAGCAGATGCTTCGCCGAGCCGGGCATGGCCGGGGCGTCGCCGGGCGCTCAGTTCCAGTTTGAGCGATTGGGCTATTTCTGCGTCGATCCGGATTCTACCCGCGGACACCTGGTGTTCAATCGGTCAGTGGCGCTGCGCGACACCTGGAGAAAGATCGAAGAGGCGGAAAAAAGTCAGCCACGGATTGACACGGATAATCACTGATAAATACAGAAAAATATTTTAAAAAAGGTTTTATCGATGAATATCCGTAATAATCCGTGAAGATCCGTGGTAAAAAAGGTTCGGCTCAACTTTTTCGGGTTTTCACCAGGGAGGGAACGGATGCTGAATCTTCCCAACTTCATCACGATTATACGCATTTTGTTCGTGCCCTGCTTCGTGGCGCTGCTTCTGCGCTATCGGGAAACGGGAAGCGATTTTTTTCGCTGGGGGGCGCTCATTGTGTTCGCAGCCGCCGCGTCGAGCGATGTGCTCGACGGCCTCATCGCGCGGCTCAGGGCCCAGAAATCGATCCTGGGCTCATTCCTCGATCCTGTGGCCGACAAGCTGCTGTTGAACGCGGCGGTGATCTGCATGAGCCTCCCGATGGGGCATCTCGCGAGGCTCCCGGGCTGGTTTCCCGTCCTCGTCATCAGCCGCGACCTCATCATCGTCGTGGGGGCCCTCTTGATCCACATGATCAAGGGGAAGGTGACGCCCGCCCCGAGCGTGACGGGTAAGGTCACCACGCTCTTTCAAATGCTCACCGTGATATGGGTTCTGCTGCTCTGGCCGCACCACCTGATACTCCTCTCCCTCGCGGCCGTCTTTACACTCATCTCGGGGATCGAGTACATCTTCATGGGGCTGCAGCAGCTCCAGTCGCCATCGCCATAGTGATACCGCGCGTTTCATCAATCCGGATCCGTTCTGTGTGGGTGCGGTACATTCTCCTCCCCCCTTGAGGGGGAGGATTAAGGTGGGGGGTACGGCAGTTTCTAGTTGCGGGTTTCCAGTAACTCGCAACCAGGAACTCGAAAGTGCAGTTTACACCCCCACCCTCACCCTCCCCCTTCGCAGGGGGAGGGAATATAAGATTTATCCACACAGAATGGAAGAGAACCTTTAAACTTTACACTTTCAACCTTGGACTGTTGCTATGCACACCGTCGCCATTGTGGGCCGCCCGAACGTCGGGAAGTCAGCCATTTTTAATCGACTCGCGGGGAAAAGGATAGCAATTGTCGATTCAACCTACGGCCTCACTCGTGACCGGATTGCCGCATCCGTGTCGCACGGGGGGAGGCAATTCACGATCATTGATACCGGCGGGATTGATTTCGATGCCTCTGACAACGTGCGCGAGATGGCAAAACGGCAGACCCAGCTCGCCATCTCGCAGGCCGACACGGTGCTGCTGGTCACCGACGCAATAGACGGGCCTGTCCCCCTCGACAGTGAAATCGCCGCCACGCTTCGGAGCGCGGGGAAGAAGGTCATCGTGGCAGTCAATAAAGCGGATAACGAGGCGCTGGAGTCCGCGGCCTCAAGCTTCCACCGCCTCGGGTTCCCCGATCTCTTAGCGGTATCCGCAACGCATGGCCTGGGCATTGGCGCGCTGATGGATGCCCTCGCCGCGCAGATTATGGGGGAGGGGAAGAATGAGCCCTCCGGGACATTGAAGATCGCGATCGTCGGCAGGCCGAATGTCGGAAAATCCTCGTACGTGAACAGAATTCTGCGCGAAGAGCGGATGATCGTCGATGAGTCTCCCGGCACCACGAGGGATTCGGTGGACATAGAGGTCTCGAGGAGCGGGCGCAGCGTCACGCTGATCGATACCGCGGGCGTGCGGCGTGAGGGCTCGATCAAAGAGCCGGCTGAATTCTTCAGCCTCTCGCGGACCCGCGGGAGCATCCGGCGCAGCGATCTCGCGCTCATGTTGATAGACGCCACTGAAGGAGAAGGAGTGAGCATGCAGGACGAGAAGCTGGCCAGGTATATCCACGATCAGGGGAAGGGGTGCGTCCTCGGCGTGAATAAGTGGGATCTGGCTCGTGAGACGGACACGCGCCGGTATCGCGAGTACGTCTGGCAGAAGATGCGCTTTTTTAACTACGTCCCGCTCGTCTTCATGTCGGCGAAATCGGGGCAGGGGATGGAGCGGTCACTGGACACCATATTCTACGTCTGCGAGCAGATGGGGAAGCGGATCGGCACTCCCGTGCTCAACAGGGTGCTCCACAACATATGGGAGCGCAACGAACCGCCGGCCCACTCGGGGAAGCGGTGCAAGTTTTATTACACGGCTCAGGTCGGCATAGCACCGCCGACATTTCAACTCTTCGTGAACGAAAGAAAGCTGGTGGGTCGCACCTACGTGAACTACCTGGTGAATGAGCTGCGGCGCGCCTTCGGTTTTGAGGGGACTCCCCTCCGCCTGGAGTTCAAAAACCGCCGGAGAGAGGGACGCGGGTGAGCTTTGAGCCCCCGCCCCACCAATTATCTGGCAACGTCAGTATTTTGGTGTCGGTACGCCTGACGTCCAGTCGCTGCTCTTGTTTGTATCCCATCCTGCAGGATTGCGTCTTAAACTTAGCCAACATACACAGTAGCTCATTTTTAAAATTACTAGTCCTGGCTTGAGGATTTTGTATAATATGCGCGGGAGGAGCTGGAATGATTTCACTGTTTGTCAGAATATTTATAGTGGCCGGCGCGGCGTATCTCGTGGGTTCCATTCCTACGGCCTATATCATGGGGCGCATCGTCAGGGGGATTGACATACGGGACTACGGGAGCGGGAATGTCGGAGCGACCAATGTGATGCGCGTCCTCGGTTCCGCTGCGGGCATTGCAACGCTGGGAATTGACGTGCTGAAAGGCTATCTGGTGGTCGCGCTCCTCCCGACGTGGGCCTGTGGCGATTCAGCGCATCTCCCGTTCTGGCAGATTCTCTCGTGCGTCGCGGTCATCGCGGGCCATACATGGATGATCTTTCTCAGATTCGAGGGGGGCAAAGGGGTCGCCGCCACCGCCGGCGCGTTCCTGGCCCTGGCGCCCCTGGCGTCTCTTTCCGCGATAGGGCTATGGGGTATAGTTGTCGCACTCACGCGCTATGTCTCGCTCGGGTCAATTGTCGCGGGTCTATCCCTGCCTGTTTTCATGCTGCTTTTTCACAAGCCGATGGCCTATTTCTGGTTTTCGCTCTTCCTGGCGCTCGCCCTGACTTTGAAGCACCGCGGTAATCTGAAGAGGCTGATCGCGGGCACCGAGCGGAAGATCGGGCAGGCTGAGAGACTGGACAGATGAACAAACGCGCTGAATCTGGGATGCCGCGGGTTGCGGTTCTGGGCGATGGAGGATGGGGGACTACCCTTGCCATCCTCCTCCACAGAAAGGGCGTGGGCGTTACCCTCTGGGGGGCGTTCCCGGAGTATGTCGAGTTCCTCAGGAGACGGAGGATCAATAAGAAATTCTTGCCCGGCGTGGCGATTCCTCGCGGCCTTCGCATCACCGCCCGGCTCGAAGAGGCGGTCGATGACGCGGGGGTGATCATTGCCGCGGTCCCCTCACACCACATGCGGCGGATATGCCGCAGGGTGGGGGCACTCCTCTCCCGACAGAGAAACAATCGCTTCCCGCTCATCATAAGCGGATCGAAAGGGATTGAGATCGCCACACTGATGAGGATGTCGCAAGTCATCAGAGAGGAGATCCATGACGTTCGCGTCGCTGCGCTCTCCGGCCCGAGCCACGCAGAAGAAGTTGTCTGTGGAAGCCCCACGACAGTGGTCGTCGCGGCGCCCGATGAACAGACCGCCATGGAAGCCCAGCGCCTTCTCATGACCGAGCGCTTCAGGGTGTATACGAATCCCGACCTCATCGGCGTCGAGATCGGCGGCGCCATTAAGAACGTGATCGCCATCGCCGCGGGCGCGTGTGACGGCCTTGGATTCGGCGACAATGCGAAGGCGGCCCTCATCACGAGAGGGATAGTGGAAATCACCCGCCTCGGGGCCGCCATGGGAGCGAAGGCAAGCACCTTCTGGGGACTCGCGGGAATCGGCGATCTGATCACCACCTGTGTCAGCCGCTACGGCCGGAATCGCAAGGTGGGGGAGATGATTGCGAGGGGTAAGAAATTAAAACAGATTCTCGCGAGCATGGAGATGGTTGCCGAAGGCATTCTCACCACAAAGGCTGCCCGCAAACTCTCGCTGCGGCACCAGGTGGAGATGCCGATCACCGACCAGGTATACGCGGTGCTGTACCGCGGAAAGGACCCGGGAACGGCGGTGCGCGAACTCATGATGAGAAGCCCAAAAGCGGAGATGCACAACGCATAATAAAATAGAAACCCGAAATCCTAAATCCTAAACAAACACAAAACCCAAATGCTCAAAACCAAATTCACTCTGTTTCGTAAGTTTGGATTTTGTATTTTGGATTTATTTAGAGTTTCGAGTTTAGGGTTTAGAATTTCTTTGTTTCAGAGGAGGATGAGGACGTCAAATGCACCGAAATTTGATGCCGGCCCTGCTGTGCATGGCAGCGATCTATGCGAGCACATATGAAACCCCGGCAACAGCCGCACAAAAGGTTTCCGTCCCCGCCAACCAGCCTTATGTGGATACGGGACTGGACATAAAGGAGGGCGATCCGCTCCGGGTTACCGCCACAGGGGAGATAGAGATCTCTGAGTGGGCGTACCTCGGCAGGGACGGTTACGACTGGCATGTGAGCCCGCTCGGGACCTACCGTTGCGAGAAATCAGCGAAGGACAAGGCATTCCCGCTCCCGGTCATCGACAAGGGCCCGGCGCCCTGCTACTGCCTCATCGGGAAGATTGGCCAGAACGGCGCCCCCTTTTACATCGGCACGAAATACCAGGGCGCGGCAGCTGCGGCCGGCAGATTATACCTCGGTATAAACGATGTTACCTTCAGCGACAATAAGGGGACATTCACTTCCATGATCATGACGGGCAACGAAGCTGAGCAAACCACTCAGAAGAAAGACGACATCGTCTTCAGCGCCAGGGAGCTGCCCCCCGGCCAGCCGATACCGGATGCCAACGTCGTGCTCCTCTATGTGGATGGCCTGCGGTATGACGTCCTGCGCGAAATGGCGGAGGCCGGCCATCTCCCCACGATAAAATCCCTGTTCTTCGATGGGGGAACGGATTTCATCAATGCCTTCACCGTCTTCCCCTCCAGTACGCTCGCGAGCAATTCCACGCTCTACACGGGTGTGTTTCCCAACCGTTCTGGGGTCAAGGGCAACAACTATTTTGACCGGAAGCGCCAGAAAGGCGACACCTACCTGAAGCCATTCGGCCCGCCCGTTGCCGCTGAAGAACACCGCCCCTCAGGGGTGCATCGCCTCGGGGTGGAAGCGAAAAAGGTAGCGCTTCGTCCTTTCCCTCGCGCATATGAGCGGTACCTCGAAAAAAGGAAGGCTGATATCCCTCTCCTCGAGGACTACCTGTACGAGCGCGATATGCCGTACTACACCTCCGCGCAGCCGGTGCTCTCGCACTCGCCTCCCGACAGCTATGAGGTGGATGCCTCGACCGTCATACCGCCGTTCCAGTTCCATAATGCCGCCGACTATATGGATGAGATACATGCCCGATTTGCGAAGGGCCAGGTCATTCAATCCGATGCGCGCGTGATGAACTTCTGGTTCCCCACCGTAGATACCAGCGGCCATGATTCTCCCCGCGCCCAGTTCGGCGGCAGCAGAAAGTCGCTCGCCATGATGGATCGATGGGTGGGCGGCATCGTGGAAGAGCTCAAGAAAAAGAAGCTGTGGGACCGCACCTATATGATCCTTTTCGCGGACCATGGCACCATGGGGGGCGAACACGAGATCCTGCAAAAAGTCGACCCTGGCCGCGATTTCTTTTACAAGCCGATTACCCATGCCGCAGCCGACGGGCAGATGGCCGGCGACTCGGGGATGGGCTGTAACGTCCGCTGGTATGACGACGCGTACTGGAGGAAGGGGAGAAGAAAAAAGGGCTATGTGTTCATTGATTATGGCGAGGGCGAAAGCCGTGTGTACCTCCCGTATAAAGATGTCGATTCCGGGAAATGGCTCGATCGGAACACGCTCTATGATCTGACGCACTATACGGTCGCGCCCGGTGTGAAAGACATTAATCTCATCAAGCGCCTCCTCTCCTGGGATATGCACGGCGAGAACCTCTTCCCCGAGGCAATTCCCAATCGCCCCATTGGCCAGATTCTGGTCAAGCTCGACTCACGCCGCGTCGCGGTCTTCGGACAGGATGGCGTACAGGCGGTCATAGAGCGGAAGCCCGCCGGAGGAGACCGCTACGCGTACCGTTATGTCCCCGCGCATGATATCACCTGCACCGCGGATGGTACAATTGCGTACGCCCCCGCGGAATCGTCCGAACCGTTCGGGTACCTGGAGGCGGGCATTTTGCTCTCCTGGCTCACGGAATATCATCCGGAGCGCGAGTGGCTGGAGAAGACGATGTACCTCCCGTATCCTGATTCCGTCGTGGCGATTGCCAATCAGATGTTCTGGGATGGACATATGGCCGAGCGGGAGCAGCGATATTCTCCTGACATGGTGTTCTGCGCCAATCGCGGCTGGTCGCTGGAAAAACCGGAAAAACCTTCTGGGGGACATGGGTTCCTGTACTACGAATCGATGCATATCCCGTTCTTCGTCACCGGCCCGAATGTGCGGAAGGGGATCATCGTCACTGACGCGGTGCGCGGGGCCGATCTCGTCCCCACGGTGCTCTCGCTCATCGGCGCACAGCCTGACGAGGCCCGTTTTGATGGCAAGGTCCTGGGTGGTTTCCTGAAGGGGGAGGGTGAGAAAGAAACCGGCATCACAGGCGCCTCAGCAAAGGAGATCCTCGCCCGTCTCCCGTACGCGGATGAAAAACTCGATTACACCGACCTCGTCACCGAGTACCAGCGGCGCGTGGACGCGAAGAGGCCGGTGTCTCTCGCTCCGGATACGCGGTACAAGGGGCACGACTATAAGAATCCGACGGATATTCACAATGTGGCCGCGGACGTGCTCGGCATCCTCAACCGGGCAGTCCTGACCGATCTGGATAATATCATTGACCTCGCCGTCCCCGGCGATAAAAAACAACCC
Organism: Candidatus Auribacterota bacterium; assembly: GCA_026392035.1. Lineage (NCBI taxonomy): Bacteria > Pseudomonadati > Candidatus Auribacterota > Candidatus Auribacterota bacterium. Next base: position 29,376 of record JAPLCX010000029.1, read on the forward strand.
ATCAGCACGGGTCTGGATAAAATGGTAGAAGAATATGACAAACTCCCCGATTCAATACCCAAAGAAAGGTTCCGAGAACTGTTCCACGCATTGCAGATCAGGCAAGTCACCCTGGGCGAGGTCCCCTCGGCCGTTTTCGCTAATGTGACCGGCCTCGCGGGGCGCGGGACCGCCTACCGCGCGACATTGCTTCTCACGTGGCTGGAACATGTATTTTCGGATATGGATCGTGGCCTGCTCTATCCGGTGAGGGATAAGAACATCAAAGCGGTCAGCAACGTCAATTATGGCCTCGAGGGGGTGAGGATCACGCTTCAAAAACTTTCGTGGGGCTTGACGCACTACCTCGGGAGCGCATTCTACGAGGGCATCATGCACGTGGAGAAGTTTGACGAGAAAGTCGTACGCGGCGTGAAAGGCCAACAGGAACCGATCGCGGATACCCTCTCCCCGCATGATATCCCCGCGAAGCAGAACGCATGCGCGGGCACGGTCAACGCATCCTCGAATCCATGATTGATTTTATCACGGGGTATCTTATCTTTCTTTTCGTCGTTTCGGTCCACGAATATTTTCATGCCTGGACGGCAGACCGATGCGGCGATCCCACCGCCCGCCTCCTGGGAAGATTGACGCTGGACCCGCGCGCGCACATTGACCCGATCGGCACAGTATTCATTCCTCTCTCGCCGCTTATATTTGGCCTTTTGGGAGAAGGCGGCATGCGGTTCCCCGGCGGCCTCAGATTTTTCGGATGGGCCAAACCGGTCCCCGTCAACCCGCTCAACGTGCGCCGCAGGCGCATTGACAACATGCTCGTCAGTATCGCGGGATGCGCGTCGGGATTCCTCATCGCCCTTGTGGCTGCCCTGGTCCTGCGGGGGTTGAAGATTACGCTTCGCGATGAGATTATTGCCATCAGGGCGGTGGTGGATATTCTCTGGCGGATGGGCTCGATTAGTATCTGGCTCAGCCTCTTTAACCTCATCCCGATCCCGCCGCTCGATGGATTCCAGTTTGTTTCCTATTGCCTTCGCCGTGATCCGCTCAGGAGCGGCGCATTCCTTGAGCGGTCCGGCCCATGGCTGCTGCTTTTTCTGATTAACACTCCGTTGCTCTATTCAATTCTCGGCCCGATCAATTCAATCCTCTTTTCCGGCATATTCCGATCCATCGCTGGCGTGTAACTTGCCCGATATCGCTAACCATGCAGCCGACACGGTAGCCGACACTTCAGTCTCGGCGGCTGCACTTGTAGATAACTTATGATGAGAAGTCAGCACGTATATCTGCATCAGGGATACATGTCCCACTGCAAAATCAGATTGCTTTAAGTAACTCGCGATGGTAGTATCGCTATAGTGGTTTACTGACTTGTTTCCAGCTCATATTTTAATTATAAGCACTCATCACTATTCACTTGTCACTGTTTTGTCGGGGCGTAGCGCAGTCTGGCAAGCGCGCTTGCTTGGGGTGCAAGAGGTCCCGGGTTCGAATCCCGGCGCCCCGACCATTACTGCGGCAACAACGGTTACTCGTTTCTAGTGCGGTGGGGCAGCGCGTCCCGAAGGCGTTCGGGAAGGTCCCCCCGAAGTAATTCGGGGGCGCCCCGACCATTTCATACTTCCGCTGGTGGCAGCTTGATTTGATGGGGCGATCCGACTCTAACTATTTCAAGCAGCAATCGGTCAACTCCCTCCCCACATTTGCCTTAGTCAAGCATTCTGCATGTTGCGATATCTCTTTGATTCGCGCGAGTCAAGAAGGATGGGTTTAGGCTTTAGTGTATTTTCCCGCCGCGATTATTCTTCCTGAAATTATCCCCGATTTCATTCGCGCCGCTTTTGGGACAATGAGACCAAAGGTCATGGAATTACACTACAAAGTGCAGCCTGACCTTGGTTGTTTATGTTCTCTTCTCGGGCTACCATAAGCGGAGTGGAAGCGGAGAGGGTCCGGAGAGGGTGTCTCCCCGGGTGAGAAAAGAACCCCCCGCACCATCTCACGGTGATGCGGGGGCTTTCCAAAGCCACCGGGCATTATGCCTTTTAATGGGCTTTTAGAAGCTTTAAGAGCACGCGAAAAACAAGGAGCCTGTGGAGCCTGAAAAGCGGGGAAAATCAGGTATGGTGACGTAAAATCTTTTATGCAAATTCGTGGTAGAGGTCCCTGTATGGGAAGGCAAGGGAAGAGAGAGACAGGGGCTACAAAAAAAGGTATCCTCTCCAGTTCAATCAGCAAAGAAAGAAAGGAGAGGATACCATGCTACGAACGAGGCACAGTGTACTGGATTTTGATCCAGATGCGCAAGACCTGGATTTCATGCTGCATGAGGCAGAGCGGGACCTATGGGGATTCTTACGGGAGGATCAGAGGGCACACGGTAAGATGATCGTGGAGTATCTACTCCAGGAGGAGCAGAAGGAGCATCTGGGACTGAAGAGGCACGAGAGAGACAAGGATGGCAGGGATGGATACCGTGCAGGGTTTTCGAGGATAAGGATCAAGACGTCCCTGGGGGAGATCGAGATCAGGAGGCCGCGGTTACGGCTCCAGACGTATGTGAGCAGGATCCTGCCTCTTTATACGAAATCAGAGAAGCAGTTGCTTGATCTCATCGCCAATCTATATCTGGTGGGGGTATCAACACGGAAGATGGCAAAGGGGTTGGAGAGCCTCCTAGGGAAGGCAGGGATAAGCGCCGGTGCGGTGAGCATCATTACGAACCGGGTGAAGGAGAAGATCCGGACCTATCACCGGCGGGTACTGGAGGACAAGTACGTATTCCTTTATCTGGATGGGATAACGATTACCGTACAGGGCCTGGATGGGAAAGGGCGGAAATACCTGCTTCTGGTGGCCTACGGCGTGGATTATACGGGGATCAAGGAGCTCATAGACTTCATGCCGGTGAGGAGCGAATCGGAGGATAACTGGCAGGGTTTTCTGTTCCAGTTATACGAGCGAGGGTTAAAAGGGAAGAGGTTGAAGCTTATCATCATCGACGGATGCAAGGGGTTGGCAAATGCGCTGGACGGGATCTATCCCCGGGTGCTGAGGCAGCGGTGTTGGGTCCATAAGCTCAGGAACGTTGCCACCACCCTAAAAAAGAAAGACGAGGAGGCCTGTCTTGGTGGGGCGAAGGAGATTTATAAGGCAAAGAGTCTGAAGCAGGCGAGGAAGCAGTTTAAGCGGTGGAAAGCGACATGGGAGAAGGTCTATCCAAAAGCCGTCGCGTGCATCGAGGCTGATCTGGATGAGTTACTCACCTTCTTCCTTTTCGATCCACGGCACTGGAGGAGGCTCAGGACGACAAATCCGATCGAGAGGGTGTTCAAGGAGTTCCGGCGCAGAACAGGGGTCATGGACAATCATCTCCCAAACACGGACAGTTGCGAGAAGATCTTCTTTGTGGTGATAGAGTTCATGAATGAGCGATGGGCTGGTCAGGGCCGGCTTCGCTTTAATAATATCAAGAGCATACCGGAGAACCTGCCTGAGCGAAGTGCAGCATAAGGACGAAATAGCGATGGAGAGAATATCTTATTTGAATAAACCTTTTGACGTTACCTATCCGGGCCATTCCGGGTTGCGGGTTACCCCTAATCATGATATATTAAGTTGCGAGGCGCGGGTGTTCAGTGCTTGCGGCCTAAAGCAGTCATTATAAGCGTTGGCTGCTTGACTACAGGTACTAGAACAGAAGGGACTATATGAGAACATTGGTGTTACTCCCTTTAATAGGCATCCTCATTGCCCGGCCTTCCATTGCGGCAGACGGCAGTGGAACCTGCGCGGTTGACCCCGCGACGGCAACAGCAGGTGCTACCGGCCAGACTTTTACTTTCACTTATACAGCGAGTGAAGACTTGGATGATGGAGGAATCAAGATTACCATTCCTTCTGGATGGAGCGCTCCTCAAGGATCTTCTGGAACTGCTGGCTACACCACTGTTTCCACTACTGGCACAATCGCCAGTGTTCTTGATACCTGCGATACTAGTTCAGGAAGCTGGACTGCTGATTCAGGAGTTACTCTTTCCAATGATGGCACTACAAAATACGAAGGATCAGCCTCCTTAAACGCTAGCCAAGTTATCTCAATCACTGCTAAAAAAATATATTATAACTTTTCTCCTGCTCAGGACTGGAGCGCTTACACAAAAGTGAGCTTTTGGATAAGAACCAGCGCTGCTCTAAGCCTCGCTGATGTCAAGTTCCAAGTTTCCGAAAGCGCCAGTTTGGGAGGCACCCTAGCAGAAGATATTAGTCTGCCGGCTATTTCGGCCAACACTTGGACCTTCGTTACTCTTGATTTAACCGGCATTGGTACCAGCCGGGACGCGGTTTTAAGCTATGGTTTTTCCTTACCAGCAGTAGGTTTATTAACTAATTACTGGTTTGACAATATTCAGTTAGGGCCGGGGGACCTTGTTTTCAACGGGCAGGCAATTGAGGCAAAGCTGATCGAATTGTCAAATACTGGAACAATAACTGTGACATATGGGAAAGATGGCGGCGCGAGCGGAGTCACGGTACAACCTTACTCGGGTACTGCGACTTTCTCTACGACCCAAAGAACGGACTCCGGAGGAACATACACCCGGATAGGATCTTCCCCGCAGGTTACTGTCAGCGGCCCGCCATGGCCAATGTTTCGACACGATTTTGAGCATACCGGGAGAAGCGATTACAATGGTTCCGATACAGGAACGCTCTTTTGGAGCTATCAAACAGATTCCGGTATACACTCCGCGCCCTCCATAGGTTCAGATGGCAAGATATATGTCGGCTCCGATGACAGTCGTCTTTACAGTATCAATTCCGTTGGAGTTTTCTTCTGGAGTTATCAAAGCGGCTCCGCAATTTATTCTTCCCCTGCTATAGTCCAAAATAGGGCTATCTATTGCGGCTCTTATGATAACAGTCTCTACAGTATCAAATCAGATGGCTCATTAGCCTGGAGCTATGAAACCCATGGCAAGGTTGAGTCCTCGCCCGCAATATATTTGGATGGGGCAATTTATTTCGGCTCTTATGACTCGATATTGTATAGCGTTAAATCAGACGGCTCGTTATCCTGGAGCTATCAAACTGGAGATTACGTCTACTCTTCCCCTGCCATGTCTCCGGGAGGCATCTATTTTGGCTCCAAAGATAACAGGATATACAGCGTTAACCTGAATGGTTCATTATCCTGGTCTTACGAAACCGGCGATTGGGTCTATTCCTCTACTTCGATAGGTTCTGAAGGGAAAATATATTTAGGTTCTCTCGATAACATCATTTACAGTATAGACTCCGATGGGAATAGCTCGTGGAGTTATCAAACTGGAAACGACATATATTGCTCCCCCTCCATAGGGTCGGATGGACGGGTTTATGTGGGTTCCTACGACAACGTGATCTATGTTATCAGCTCCGATGGGATTTTGTCGTGGAGCTATCAAACCGGAGATAATATAACATCGTCTCCAGCCATGGCCTCGGATGGGAAGGTGTACGTTGGCTCCTATGACAACAATATTTACAGCATCAGCTCCAATGGTAATAGCTCGTGGAGTTATCAAACTGGAAACGACATATATTGCTCCCCCTCCATAGGGTCGGATGGGGATGTGTACATCGGTTCTTTGGATAACCGCATATATGTATTTGCGGACCATCCAACGGACACCCCGACTCATACGCCGACGGAGACACCTACTGAAACGCCGACAATAACGCCTACGCCGACCGAAACACCCACAATCACACCCACGCCCACGGATACTCCCACGATAACTCCTACGCCAACAGACACCCCGACT
>JAPLCX010000030.1 GCA_026392035.1 Candidatus Auribacterota bacterium
TTGCACTGCCGATAGCTCACCCCAATCAGCTCTGCGGCCTTCCTCAGCCTGATCTTGCACCCTTTTACCAGCCCCATCACCCCCAACCTGTCCCGCTCCTTACGGCTCATCTCCAGTATCCCCTCTCTCATTTCCACCCCCGTGTCGGGGGCTATTATAGGGGACATTTCTACTTTGGCAGATAGGGGACATTATCATTTTGGTATGACACGAAATATCTTCCCCGCGGGGAATACTACTTAGTGTTCACCACGGAGGCACGGAGACCACGGAGTCAGAGTATGGATTATCGGGTATAACCACTGAGAGCACTGAGACAAAAAGAAATGTTATTCAGTGACTACTGAAGGCACTGAAACCACTAGAAGTCGATTATCTTTCTCCGCGCTCTCCGTGCCTCCGTGGTGAGAATCATCATTAACTCTATTCGAGTAACGTTTTTGAGGTTCGGCGCGCCGGGCTCCCCGGGAAATCTCTTCCCTTGAGATAACTCATCTCGTACACCTGCGCAACGTGCATGACGGGAGTTTTCATCTGTTGCTGCGCGAGCTGGTCCTGAAGCTGGAGGATACAACCTGGGCATGCCGTGGCAACGATATCCGCCCCGCTCTCGCGCACCGCATCAACCTTTTTCTCCCCGAGGGCGCACGACACATCGTAGTGCGTCAGGCTAAAGGAGCCGCCGAGCCCGCAGCACTCGCCGGCGCGCTCCATCTCCACGAAACGGCAACTCTGGCGCAGAATCTCTCTCGGCGGTTGGCTCACTCCCCTCCCCCAGCGCAGGTGGCAGGGATCGTGGTAGGTAATGCGTTCATCCAGCGCGAGATTGCTGTAGCCGAGGAAGTCGTGGATGAACTCCGAGATGTCGTAGATCTTCTTTGAGAACTGCTCGGCCCCCTTCAGCAGCACCGGGTAATCGCGCTTCATGGTCAGCTCACAGGATGCGCAGCCGAGCACGATCGCGTCCACCTTATCCGGTTCGAGACACTGCACATTGCGTCGGGCGAGCGCGCGCGCCGCCTCCATGTCGCCGTAGGCAAGCACCGGCGTGCCGCAGCACAGCTGTGAGCGGGGAAGGATGATATCCACGCCATGGAGCTCGAGGATATGCATGATTGAGGCGGCAATCTCAGGAAAGACGTAGTTGAGCATGCATCCGAGGAAGAGTGAGACCTTGATATCGCCGCGGCCCTTGATGATCTCGGGCAGCCTCCGGAGTGCGGGTCGTGCGGCGATGCGGGGAATATTTCGTTTCCCCTTGAAGAACAGGGGGAGATGTCTCAGCGGCTGGCTCCTGCTCTTCCGCAGAAACTTCTGCAGGAACCGCGCCGCACTGATCGCGCTGTCGTATACCCTGCGCCGGGGAAGAACCCGGCGGAATATGAAGCGGGCGAACCGGCTCAGCCCCATCTCTCTCGCGAGCATCTCCCTGGCGCTCCGGACAATCAGGTCTATCCGGACGCCGCTCGGGCATGCCTCGCTGCAGCGCATGCAGCCGTAGCAGCTCATGAGGATTTCCCTGCCGTAATTGGTGGGAATGGCCCGCCCTTCCAGGATCGCCTCCAGCAGGCTGATCCTCCCCCGGGCAACTTTCGTCTCGTCCCTGCTCACGAGGAACGTGGGACACACGGCGCGGCACTTTCCGCACTTCGCGCAGCGCTGAATCTCGTGAACAAGGTCTGTCATAGTTATGCTTTCACCACGGACCTGCCCGCCGGCAGGCAGGGACACGGAGGTCACGGAGATCTTTAAAACAGCAACAACAGTTTCTGGTTTCTGGAAGAATATTTGATCTGTGTTTATCTGTGGTTAAAACTAATCCGCATCATCAGCTTAATCCGTGGTTAAACTCTTGAGTTTCTCTGTGTGCTCTGTGTGCTCCGTGGTAAAAATCAATCAATAAAAATCTTGCCGGGGTTGAGGATATTGTTCGGATCCAGGAGCCTCTTGATCCCGCGCATCAACGCGATCTCCTTCTCCCCCACTTCCCAGCTCAAGAATCTTGCCTTCGTGGTGCCGATGCCGTGCTCGCCCGAGATACTGCCGCCCAGAGCGAGTACGTGTTTGAAGATATCCTCGACCGCCCTATCTGCCCTCGATCGCTCGGCTTCGTCCGCACTGTCGTACAACACGTTCACGTGGATGTTCCCGTCTCCGGCGTGACCGAAACAGGCAATCGCCACCTCATGCCTGCGCGAAATTTCCGAGATGCCATCAAACAGCTCGAGCATCCTGCTGCGGGGGACACACACGTCCTCGTTCAGCTTCCCCGGGCTCAGGGAATAGAGGGCCGGGGACGCCGCCCGGCGTATCTCCCAGAGTAAATCGGCCTCAGCCACGTCTCGCGGCGAATCGACCTGAGCCGCTCCAGTCGCACCGCAGATCTCGGCCATGCGCGCGGCCTCCCTCGCGACACTCGATTCGGGGCCGTCAGACTCGGCGAGGATGATCGCCTTCGTGGACGGCGGTATTGCGAACGGCTTGTAGTTCTGGATGCAGCGGATGGTCAGCTCATCCATGATCTCCAGCGTCCTCGGTATAATTCCCTCGGAGACAATGGTGGTGGCCGCGCGCACCGCATCGCCGATCTGAGCGAAATACGCCATCAGCGTCCGGACGCTCTCGGGAAGCGGGAGGAGTCTCAGCGTGGCCCTGGTGAAGACGCACAGTGTACCCTCCGAGCCGATCAGCAGCCTCCCCAGGTCGTACCCCACCACGCTCTTCATCGTCTGGCTCCCCGTGTGGATTATCTCTCCCGTCGGGAGCACCGCTTCCGCGGAGAGCACGTAGTCGCGCGTCACGCCGTATTTGATGCAGCGGAGGCCGCCCGCGCATTCAGCGAGATTGCCTCCGATCGTGCAGAACTCGTTGCTGGCGGGATCGGGCGGATAGAAGAGCCCTTTCCGCTCGACCGCCGATTGGAGGTCAGAGAGCACCACCCCGGCCTCCACCATTGCGGTCATGTTCGTATGATCAATTGACAGGATACGGTTCATCCGCGCCGAATCGAGGACGATGCCTCCCTTCAGGGGCAAAGCACCGCCCGTGAGGCCGGAACCCGCGCCGCGCGGATACACCGGGATGAGTTTCTCGTTGGCCAGGAGTAGGATACGAGAAACCTCCTCCGCGCTCGCCGGTTTTACGACAGCCTCCGGGAGCGCTTGCTCCTTCGTCGCATCACCGCCGTGACAAATACGATCCTCGAGGGCGCATGAGGCGTGCCCCTTGCCCACGATAGCCCTCAGCGCTGTCAGCAGCTCATTTTTCTGTTTCAAAACTTCTCCCCCGCTCTGTCGCGCAAGAAACAGTGAACGTAACCCCTCAGTTATCAACGATAATGCAATCGTCATTCCCGTCCCGCTAAGCGGGAGGAATCCAGTGCTAAAGCTTTTCAAAGCCGGACTCCCGCTTTCGCAGCACAGACAGCCCCACCACAACTGAGGCATCACCAACAAAACAATTTTATCACTGCTCAGTAGATTCAGCAATTCGTAAACAGTGAGGGCGCTCCACAGATGGTGACTCGTCAAATTATAAAAGGTAAGATATGGCAAGGATTTGGTGCGATTTACTGGGCAGGAATATAATCCGCAGCTCTGCCGGTTGAGCGACGCGTGCACTGCGCCGCACCCATGACTACCGTACGTCCCGAATATAGGCCGTAACATACTCCGCGCGTCTTAATTATGTAAAACGTCTACGAACCAACCGTCGCCGATTTCTTATTCATCATGATGACATACGGGCTGTCCGGCTTGAGATCAGACAATTTCTTTATCGGCGGCTTCTTGCCCGTCTCTATAGCAGCCGTATAGAAGGTGATCGTCTTCCCCTTCATGGATTTGGGGATCCTGACAGCCGGGCGAACTGTCTTGAAATACGGCGCATTGTACCTGCGCACGTTCTTGTAGAGCGGTGTGATCCCCTTCTTGATCTTGCCGTTCATGTAGATCGTGTAAACACCGGCAGGCGTTTCGGCAAGGAAATAGAAGTCGAATGGCCTGGTGATATCCTCAAGCAACGCGATGCCGAGCGTGAACGGCTGTCCTGCCGTCAGCGGCCCCGGATCAAGGACCAGCGGTGGTATCGGCGTTGCCGTGGGAGCCGGAGGCGTAGTCGAAGGTGTCGACGTAGGAGACAATGTAGGAGACATCGTCGGTGTCTCTGTCAGTGTGGGGGTGATGGTCGGCGTCTCCGTGGGCGTCTCCGTCGGTGTCTGAGTGGGTGTTTCTGTAGGCGTCTCAGTCGGTGTAGGCGTAGGGGTGGAAGTAGGTCCCTGCTCGATACAGTAAAGAGCATTATCATCCGCGCCGACATATACCCTGCCGTCACTCCCCAGCGCGGGAGATCCCATCAATGCAGCTCCGGTCGGATAACTCCAGTTGAGCGTACCGTTATTATCGCCGTCATTACACAGCCCGGCGTTGTGTAATGGGGAGTCAATCAGATAATTGACGCCTCTTTTATTATCCAGCCTACTCCATCCAATGTCCCTCGGAATTGGGTATTTGCAAATTTCTATCAAAAGGTAAAGCCTTTTTTGCACAGCCTTTTTTCCCCAGGCCTTTTTGCATCAAGGTCAACATTGCTTTCTTGCCCCCCAAACGGTAGTTAGGCAACTGAACTACGCACTTGACTGACTCGTACCCCTGGGCGTATCATGTGTGCATTCTTTCATAATCGCTCTTTTGAGAGGGAAGGCGGTGAAAAGCCGCCGCTGCCCCCGCAACTGTAAGTGGCATAGCGCGCTGTCCACCGGCCACTGGATCAGTGAATCGTCCAGGTCGCTGTTCTGGGAAGGCCGATGGCGTAAAAGGGCCACGAGCCAGGAAACCTCACGTCAATTTTTCTCCGGGGTGGGAGAAGCGGATACCGTAATGGCTAAGCCCTTCGCTCCGGCGGAGGGCTTTTTTATTGTGCACGGGGGATATAACCACTGAGGGCACTCGAACCACCAATGACAAAATTCAAATGACAAAACGTGATATTTGTCATTTGTGATTTGGTATTTGCCATTTCTGCAACATTTCAGTGTCCCTGCCCGCCGGCAGGCAGGTTCAGTGGTTCAAATGCAAAGTGTGAGGAGTATAATCAGCGGTTAATAATCTATTGCGTTATCGAGTATTGGTATCATGCCAATCTTGAGTTGATGAGTAGACCACGCGAGGCTGCATAGTTATGAAACTTTGGAAAATTGCGCCACTGTGTCTTGCCCTTGCGCTCCTGTGGATCGCCCTAGCATATTTTCATCAGCCGGTTCAGAAGGCCCCTCAACGCCCGCTTCGCATCGAGCGCCGCAGAGAGGCCAATTCCTATCGCACGGATCGAACAAAAAACAGATCACGTAACCTCACGCCTATTCATGCCGATGCCCTGCTCGCATCTGTTTTTCATGAGGATCGCACCACGGGTAACGCCGCCATTCCTCCGCCACAGAAGACCGAAGTCCCCCACTCTGCTCCCACGGCTGAGCGCGCGAAAGAGCCCACTCCGGGAAATCCCATTGAGCCTCGCGCGGCAGATGAAGCTGCCAGCCGCGATCATGCTGATCCTACCCCCCCGCCCTTTGTTATCGTAACCACCAAGCTCCCGACCGCTTTTGTGGGAGCGAGCTACTCTGCTTCGCTCGTCGCAGAGGGAGGCACATCCCCCTATATCTGGAGTCTTCCCGAGGGGGCTCTCCCGAAGGGGCTCTCGCTCGATGGGAGCAAGGGGATAGTGTCAGGCACTCCCCAGTCGCCCGGCACTGCGCAGCTCTCGCTCAAGGTGATCGATGCAGCCCGGCGCAGCGCCTCGGCCTCGTGTGCGCTTGAGGTTAGAGAACAGGGAGGCATACTCGTGCCGATGGTTGCCGGCCTCCACTCGCAACCCCTCTATCTCATCACCGGCACGCTCCCCCAGGCGAAGGTGGGCGAAGCGTACCGTTCTCAATTCGCGGCGACAGGCGGCACCCCTCCCTATCTCTGGTCAATCCACACCGGCAGCCTGCCTGAGGGAATCACGCTCGAGCGCCTGACCGGCTCGCTCACGGGAACCCCTTCCACACCCCAGCTCGCCGTGTTTCAGGTAAAGGTAGTCGACAGCGAAGCGCACGCTGACATCGCTGAAAACCGGATCGTGGTGGTGGGCCCTGAGCTGGTGATCGCCACCATTTCGATCGAAACTGGAACGGTGGGTTCTCCTTACGAGCAAAAGCTCGAGGCAACAGGAGGCGCGCCACCCTACAGTTGGAACATCTCATCGGGAACGCTCCCGGGCGGCCTTTCACTCGATGCGGGCAGCGGGCTGATCAGCGGCACGCCCACGGAGCACTGCGACACCCTCCTCGCGGTCCAGGTCTCTGACAGCCAGGGGGCGATGGCCTCGGAGGAATTGGAGCTCCTGGTAGCTTCGTCCTCCCTCGCTGTCGTCACGGAGAGCCTTCCCCAGGGTGAGCTCAACAAGGCATACGCGGCCACGCTCGCGGCGGGCGGCGGCGTGACCCCGTACAAATGGTCACTGACAGTCGGTCAGCTCCCGCCCGGTCTCACGCTGAATCAGGCGACGGGCATTATCGGCGGGACTCCTTCAGGGGGAACCGGGGATTACGGGCTCACGTTCAGCGTGACCGACCAGGAGGGAACGCAGGCCAGCCGGGCGCTCACGCTCTCAATCGTCGTATCGTCAACACTCATGGTGACCGATCTGAACGCGGTTCCCAGCGACCAGAAGGTAGGCCTCACCTGGAGCAACCCCGCCGCGAAAGACTACTCGCGCACCGTCGTCCTCAGGAGCTCCTCGTACTATCCGTCGGGCGCAGGAGATGGGACGGTGATCTACAGCGGCAGCGGCGACAGCTATCTCGACACCGGGCTTCAAAACGGCGCCTCCGTCTACTATGCCGCAATTGCCTACGCGACCTCCGGTGCGCCGGGCGTTATTGCCGAGAGCTCCAAAACCTGCGCCATGCCGCAGGCGGTCACCCTCTCAGGCGCCGCAGATCCGTTCGCCGACGCCGTGGCGTCCTTCCAGCCCCTCTCGCCCGGCGGCTTCGGGTCGGGCAACCTCTCCTGCGTCCTCGGCCCCCCGTTCGGCGGTGGAGTCATGCGCGGCTCAACACACGTGGTATCCCTCCACGCGCGCGCCAACGAAGACGGCGGCGCCTCGGCCCCGTACGGCGGGAGCATCACGCTCCAGTTCACCAATAATATTGTGGTGAATGGGCCGGGCCCTGATTTTATTATTTTTGAAAACGTCTTTTACGCGGGCGGGGATCCGCAGCAGCGGTGGATGGAGCCGGCGATTGTCGCCGTCAGCCGTGACGGCTCCCGCTACTACACGTTCCCCTACGATTTCGTTCCGCACTACACCGCGAGCGGCGAGATCAACTGCTATAACCCATACTGCTACAGCAAGGGGTTCGCGGGCGTCAATCCCGTCTTCAGCAATGGCGGCTCGCCTGACCCGCGCGCTCCATCCGCGGCAGGGGGTGACGCGTTTGACCTCAGCAAGATCACCCAGGTCAGCCTCGACTGGATCCGCTACGTGCGGATCACCGCCACGGGCGACAACTGGCTCACGGACATGAATGGGGACCGGGTGCGCCATGTGAGGGACACTGGAGCGTGCAGCGGGGGCGGCTCCTCAGGTTTCGATCTGGACGCGATATGCGCGATTAACTACTAGCCCATGGTCCACAGTCGATGGTCCATGGCATGGAGGAAGAAAATGCGAACCGAGAAGATAACGGGGCGCTTCAAAGTACTCACCCTGCTCATATAGTGCAAACCACAGATGAACACAGATAAAATATGATATGAAACAGGATGCACGCAGATGAACGCAGATGAACAGTTATTTCTCCCTCACCCCCACCTAACCTCCCCCCTCGGAGGGGGAGGAATCTTTAATATGTATTCCCACAAAATGGAAGACACCCATTTTTATCAGGTGTATCTGCGTACATCTTGTTCCCTCAAAAATAATCCGCGTAATCAGTATAAATCCGCAGCTTTAAATGTAATATCTGTGTGTATCTGCGTGCATCCTGTTTCAAAATACGTAGTGGTTATATGTTAATTCCCTTATTTGGTTCAAAATAGATGAAGAAAATGCTGATCTGGACAACTATTCTCCTGGGCATCGCCACACAGGGCGTCTATGCCGCGGGTGAAGGCTATGTGACGCTCCGCGTGGGCCGCGATTTCCGCAACCCTCCCCTCCTCGAAAAAAGGGTGAGTTTCTCGGGCCAGTCCGTCATGAAGCTTTTACAGTGTTGTGCGACCGTTGAGACCGCTTTCGGGGGCGCGTTCGTGCAATCCATCAATGGGTTGCGCGCCGGGAAAAACAGGGGGGCGGGCCGCTCCTGGTTCTACTATGTCAATGGCCTGATTGCCGGCGTGGGCGCCGCGCAGTACGTTCCCGAAAATGGCGATTGTGTATCGTGGGACCTGCACGCGTATGAAGGGGTGGGCGCCATCCCCGCCCTGATCGGCTGTTTTCCCCACCCATTCCTCAGCCCCCAGAGATCGCGCGCCGCGTTTCCGCTCATCCTCCACGACAGCGCCTCGCGCGAGAAGGCGTGCGCCCTCGCGCGTGTGCTGGAGCGGCAGGGGGTCAAGGGAATCCGCGTGCAGATGATTTCAGACGGCCCCATCCCGGACAATACCCCCTCAATAATCATCGGGAGATGGGACGAAATATCCCGCAGCAGCACGGTGAAGCGCGTCTACGAACACAGAGATGCATGTGGCGTTTTTGTTGAATTCAATAGCGAGGGGCTGCGCATCCTGGCCCTGGATCGCACGCCGCGCACATGCCTCCCCCGGGCAGGGGCTATCCTCGCCGCGAGGGGAGGCCGCGCGACAGCGGTTCCGATCTGGCTCATCACGGGGACCGACCATGCGCGAACCTCGGAGGCAGCGGATATTCTCATACATGAACCGGGGAGGATAAAGGGCATGGTCTCTGCCGCTATTTCGGGAGGGAGGCTCTATCCGGTTCCGATAATAGATATGACCGAATAGTACAGCTACCATAATAACCACAGATAAACACAGCGCGGCCGTTGGCCGCAACCAATTTTTACCACTGAAGACACTGAATTCACTGAACACAACATTCTACGGTAAAGAAAGTTACGAATACCAAGCGAAAAACTTTCTCAAATTAAAAAGTTTTGCACACTTGTAGTACAGATGAACGCCGATACAAATTGCGAAACTGGATTCACGCAGATAGGACTACAGTTACTAATGGGAGCACATTATTCTTTGCGCTTTATGATATTGTCATTGCGAGCGAAGCGAAGCAATCTCCTGCTGCGCATAGAGTTGAGATTGCTTTGTCGCTGCGCTCCTCGCAATGACATGTCAAGTATTTTATGCTCCCCTTAATAAAAGCGCAAAGTTGAAGGTGTCCAGGGAAATAATATCTTCGAACGGTGGGCGTTACACATTTGGCCGTAGTATTCATCTGTGGTTTACCATATGTCAATATTCACTATTGTTGATAATCTGATGAATGAACGAACAGTGAGCCGCCATTTTCACCCCATCGCCGCCTTGTGCTACGCCGGGGCGCTCTTCGTCCTCGCGATGTCCTGGTCGAATCCGCTGTGGCTCATCCTCCTGCTCACGTTCACCGCGACATGCCTCCTCGTCATTTCCGACTGGCGCGCATGGAGGAATGCTCTCGTGCTCTCCCTCTCCATGGCGCTCGTCGTCTGCCTGGTGAATGCGTTTTTCGCTCCTGCGGGCGCAGCAACCGTCGTCAGGGGACCGGTAATGCTCCTCCTCGGGCGGTTTCGCCTCTGCCCCGGGGCGCTCCTGTTCGGCCTCGCCGCGGGACTCAAGATCCCTCTCGCCGTCAGCATATTTGTTCTCTGCGGGGAACTCATGGACCAGGATGAGGTGCTTTCCTTCCTCTCGCGTTTCGCTCCAAAATCCTCCCTCGTGGCGACACTTGCGACACTGATGATCCCGAGACTGAGGCGCGAGCTCGAGAGGATCCGCACGGTGATGAGCATGCGCGGCGCGAGTCTCGATGACCGCCGGCTGATCGCCCGCATCAAGGCATCGCGTCCGCTCCTCCACGTGCTCCTGCTCTCGTCCCTCGACGGCGCGTGGGATACCGCAGCTTCTCTCAGTTGCCGGGGGTTCGGCTCGGGGAAACGGAGCTCGTACGGGAAGCGGCCGTGGTTGGCGCGTGACTGTTTCCTCCTCGCCGGAGCGCTGCTCGCGCTTATCCCCTTCGCGATCGGGCTCGCCGCGGGCAAGGGCTGCTATCATTTCTATCCCCGGCTCGATCCGGTGGTGAATATGTCGGACATCCCATCCCTTATCCTGATTCTCTCCCTCCTGTCCCTGACCTTCTCTCTCGCATGGAGATCGACGCGATGAGCCTTTATGAGATCGAGCAATTGACATACTATTACCCGGAGACGGCCCGGCCGGCGCTCGACCACGTCAACCTTCTCCTCGACGAGGGAGAGCTCGTGCTCATCACCGGGCCCTCCGGCGGCGGGAAAACGACGCTCGCGAGGGCGCTCTCGGGCCTCGTGCCGCATTTCTTCGGCGGCAAGATCGGCGGCCGCGTGAGTTACCGCGGGAATCCCCTGGACAGCCTTGACCGCCGCGCGCTCAACGCCGAGATCGGCGTGGTGACGCAGGATCCCGAGAAGCAGATCCTCATGAGGGGCGTTGAGCGAGAGCTCTGCTTCGGGCCTGAGAACCTCGGCCTCCCCCCCGAGCAGATTGCGCGCCGTGTCATGGATATGGCGGGCCTCCTCGGGCTCTCGGGGCTCCTCCGCCGCCGCACCGATGAGCTGTCGGGGGGCATGAAGCAGCGGACCGTCCTGGGCGCCGTCATGGCCATGGGCGCGCGCGTCATGATTCTCGACGAGCCGACATCACAGCTCGATCCCGCGGCCGCTGACGATCTGCGGGGATTTCTCTCCCGCGCGCGGGATGAGCTCGGCTACACCATACTGCTCATCGAACAGAGACTCGAGCACTGCCTCCCTATGGCCGACCGCGTGCTCTTCATCGATCGCGGCCGCCTGAATTTTGACGGCACGCCGCGCGACTTCCGCCGCTGGGCAGCGACGCAGGCGCCCTATGTCCTGCCGCGCGGGCCAGGTATCTCTTTCGTCGGCAGCCCTGACGATGCGACGCCCAGCGCGAGCGGCGAGCTCTGCCCCCCGCCCGCTCCCGGATCCCACGCGCCCCCCCCGCGCGCTGAGCCCCTCGCCGAGCTCAACAATGTCTCATTTACCTACGGGAGCGACGGCCCGGCGCTCAGGGAGGTCACACTCGCTGTCGGGCAGGGTGAAGTCATCTCGATCCTGGGGCCGAACGGCTCGGGCAAGAGCACGCTCCTGAAAATCATCTGCGGCCTCCTCCCCCCCTCACGGGGGACGGTCACTGTCGCGGGCAAGAAACCATCCCAGCGCCCAAACCGCGAGAAGGCTTCTCTCTGCGGCTACCTCTCGCAGAATCCCGATGATTTCCTCTTTCACGAAACTGTCTTTGACGAGGTCGGCTACACCCTCCGCAATCTCGGCCGATATGACGAGGACAGCGTGCGTGCGGCCCTCGCGCGGTGGGGGATTGCGCATCTGGCCGACAGGAACCCGAGGGAATTGAGCGCCGGGGAACGCCAGTGCGTCGCCCTCGCCGCAGCCACGATCGCATCGCCGCCGCTCCTGCTGCTCGACGAACCGACGCGGGGGCAGGATGGCCGGCTCAATGAGCAGACGGGCAGGCAGTTCGCCGCCTTCGCGCGCGAGCGCAATGCCGCGGTGATCGTGGTCACCCAGGACGTCGAATTTGCGGCATCGTGGTCTCATCGCATCGTCCTGCTCTTGAACGGCACGATCATCGCCGACAGGCCGAACCGGTCAACCCCCGCCGGCGCGCCGTTCGACCCCTCTCAGATGAGCAGTCTATTTCGCGGCGTGTGGATATCGGGGGGGCATGAGGAGTGCAGCATGCCTCGCGGCGCTGAGCCTGATCGAGAGCGCTCATGATGAATAAGGGATTGTTGAGCCTCGCTGCGGCGATGGCCGTTGTGTGTTATGCGTTCTATCGTTTTGAAAAGGGTAGGTTCTCGTCAAAGGAAATATCGCTCATCGCCGTCCTCGCCGCGATCGCGGCGGTCGGCCGGATCCCGTTCGCCGCGCTCCCGAACGTTCAGCCAACTACATTCTTCGTCATGATTTCCGGTTTTGTCTTCGGCCCGGCGGCGGGCTTCCTCGTCGGCGCCGTGGCGGCATTCAGCTCCAATCTCTTTCTCGGGCACGGCCCCTGGACAATCTGGCAAATGCTCGCATGGGGGGCGTGCGGCGCCTCTTCCGGCGTCCTGGGGCTCCTCATGCCCCGGGCGGGCAGGATGACGCTCGCCGTGTTTTCGGTGCTCTGGGGCTACCTGTTCGGCTGGGTGATGAATTTCTGGTACTGGTACTCTTTTGTCTATCCCCTGACCATATCGTCATGGGTCGCGGTCAATGCCGCCTCGTTTTATTTCGACACACTCCACGCCGCCGGGAATGCCGCCTTCTTTCTCTTCCTGGGCAATGGGTGCATCAGCGCGATGCGCTATTTCAAGAAACGGCTTGAATTGTCGTACATTACAGGTTAAACTATTTCCAGCGGCCGTCTCTTGGCCAACCTGGCGCAGCGTGGTAACACAATGAAAACAATACTCGCCGTCACCATCTCTGCTGTTCTTTCGCACGTCTGTGTTTCACTCACCGCCGGAGCGGAAGGCACGGAACTCAATAAGGGGGGGTATGAGATCAGCTGCGACGGAGGGAAGGTAACCGTTCTCGCAAATGATGCGAATGTGGTGCAGCTCCTCAAGGAGTTTTCCCAGAAGAGCGGCATCACCTTCAATAAGTACATTGGCAAGACACAAACGGTCACGCTCGATCTCAGCGGCGTCACGGTCGAGGAGTTCCTCGATCGGCTCCTCGGGAGCTACGTGGCGACGTCAAAGAAGAAGAACGGCACCACGCGCATCAGCTCGGTCACCATTATGGACGAGGGGGGCGAGAAACCTCAGGCTCCGCATGAACCGCCGCCGCCACGCGAGCCGGAGGATCCCAACGCGGGGCGGGGAATGATGCCTCACGGCCCCGGGCAAGAGGGACGGGAGTCCCCGTGGCGAAAAGATCGCTCGTCAAAGTCACCCCGCAGGCGGATACCCCATGACTCACGGCCGCCTGATTCGCCTCCTCAACCGGCCGAAGAATCAGGGCTGGTGCCTCCGCCGCCAGACCCAGCGCAGCAGCCGGAACCATGATCCCAGGGTGGGGAAATAGCAGATGGTTTGAATCGTTTGAACTGTTTGAGCCGTTTGAACCGTAAAGAGGCTCAGACTTTTGAAGCTCCTTGCGGCGCAAACGATTCAAACTGCTCAAGCTGTTCAAACCTATCTTCTATTTCGCCCAATCGGGATAACGGGTATAATCATTGTGGTAGGTCAGGCGGATTTCGTTTGAGCCGTCGCGGTCCATCACGTAGAGCTCGTAGCAGCCGGTCCTGTTCGACGCGAATATGATCTTCTGGCCATCTCGCGAATAGGTGGGATCATAGTCGCTCCCCCGGTCCTCCGTCAGGCATCTCTTATTTCCGCCGTCGGCATCCATCTCCCAAATGTCCACGTTCTTGCGGAGAGAATAGCCCCCATCCGAATAGGCGATCCGCCGGCCATCCGGCGACCAGCGCGGGCGGCACGCTCCCCTGGGGTTGCCTGTCAGTCGCTTCTCATTTTTTCCCGTCACGTCAATCATGTAGATCTGATGGCTCAGGTATCTGTCCGAGGTGAAGACGATTTTCCCTCCATCCGGCGACCATGCGGGAACACGCCGCGTCCCCTTCTCTGTGTGCGTGATATTGATCATCCCCGTCCCATCCTTGTTGATTATGAAGAGATTCTCCGGCGCCTTTTTGTCCGGCTGCGCCCAGAAGCAGAGCCTCGTGCCATCGGGAGACCAGCTAGGGTCTTCGTTGATGGGGTATTGCCGGGTCACCGTACGCACATTCTTCCCATCGGCGTCCATGAGGTAGATCTGCCTCGTCCCATCCCTGTCAGAGTAGAAGGCGATCTCTCTGCCGTCGGGAGACCAGCGGGGGTATTCGTCCAGGGCGCTGTTCTCCGTCAGCCGCCTGCTCCCATACGAAGCGAGGTCCATCACCCAGATCTCGCTCTTCTTCCCCTCCCCCCTCTGGTACACCAGCCTTCCCGCGAGCGACGGGCGCTGCTGCCCGCCTCTCGCTTCAGATGACGCGTCGCGGCTGCCGCAACCATGGGCCGCGAGGAGAGCCGCAAGGAGTACGCCGCCCGATCGCGCGATGACTGTTTTCATGTCCATCCCTACCTCCACAAGGAGTAAAATCCGAACGGTCAACAAAACCCAAGAACGCGGGGACCCGTATTTTGAATAACCAAACCTAAATCTAACCAAATATTGAAATTATAATATAACCACAGATGAACACAGATAAATACTACGGCAGAAAGTGCAAGGCTTAAAGTTGAAAGAAATTATGTCACTGTAAACCTTCAACTTTAAACTTTCAACTGTGGTCCTATTTATGTGTATCCCTGCCTGCCGGCAGGCAGGTGCGTGCATCTGTGGTGTGCCACGTTCGTATCTAGTGTGCCGAGTCTACCAAGGCCTGGTGAAATTTATCGACCGCGCAGAGACGATTGCAGAGGGACGCCAGCTCTTCCATGCCCAGCTGCTCCGGGCGCGACAACGGGCTGATCCCGGCAGCCGAAAATATTCCGGCGAGTGTTCCCTCTCCCTCCAGTCCCCGCAACGCCTGCCTGAGCACCGTATTGATTGCCTTGCGGCGATGTGAAAAAAGGAGGCGGACCATTGAGAAAAATGCCTCGCCGTCGATGAGGCTGACGGGCGGCCGTGCCCGCGGTGTGAACACGACTACCGCTGACATAACCTTCGGCCGCGGGTAAAAGGCTGACGGCGGTATCGTGAAAACCTTTTTTACGTCAGCGTGGTACTGGCAGAATATCGTGAATGCGCCGTAGTCCTTGCCGCCGGGGGGGGCGGTGATCCTCCCGGCAAGCTCCTCTTGGACGGTGAGCACGAGGAGCGCCAGCGCCTCTCGCGCCTCCAGGAGATCCCCTATGAGCGGGCCGCTGATGGAATAGGGGATAGTGGAGACCACCTTGACCGTACGCCTCCCCTCCCCCATTCTATGCGCCAACTCGCGAAGATCGATTCTGAGCGCATCCCCTTCGATGAGTTCGAACCGATCCACCCTCCCGAAACGCCTGCGCAGCCATGCGACGAGCCGCGCGTCACACTCGATAGCGACCAGGCGGCCCGCCTCCCGCAGAATTTCCTCCGTGAGCGCTCCGAGGCCCGGCCCGATCTCAAGGACGGCATCCCCTTTCGTGAGCCGGGCGGCGTGGACGATTCTCGCCGCGGCGTGCGGGCTCGCGAGAAATGACTGCCCGCGCCACTTGCGGGGACTCACGCCGAGAGAGCCGAGCAGCCTCTTTACAGAACCGGGACCCCTGACGGGCGCGTATAGTTCACTCATGGGTGCGGCGGCACAATCGCGCGGCGAGCGTGATTGCCTCCACCATGCTGGCCGGGTCGGCGATCCCCCTCCCCGCGATATCGAACGCGGTGCCGTGGTCGGGAGACGTCCTCACGATCGGCAGGCCGAGGGTGACATTGACCCCGACGTCGAAGGCGAGCATCTTGAGCGGTATCAGGCCCTGGTCATGGTACATGGCGACGATGACATCAAAGTTCCTGCGGTGAGGCTCGACAAAGATCGTATCGGCGGGGAATGGGCCGCGCGCACGAATCCCCTCACGGACTGCCGCCGCAATCGCCGGGGAGATCTCCTCGATCTCCTCCCTCCCGAACGCACCTCCCTCGCCGGCATGGGGGTTGGCCCCGCAGACTCCCACTCTCGGCCGCCGTATGCCGAGCCGGACGCATGCGCCATGGGCGAGCCGTATCGTAGTGAGGATCATCGCGCGGCCCAGGCGGCGGTGCACCTCCGCGAGCGGAATATGGATAGTCACGAGCACGACCCTGAGGCCCCGCCCCGTGAGCATCATGGCGTGCCGCGCGGCTCCGGTCAGATGCGCCAGGCAGTCCGTGTGCCCCTGATAGCGGTAGCCCGCCCGATGGATCGCTTCCTTGCAGATCGGAGCCGTGACGATACCGTCAACCCTTCGCGAGAGGGCCGCGTCCACGGCGAAGCGGATATATCCCATTGCCGCCTCGCCATATGCCCTCCGGATCATCCCCCAGCGATGCTCCCTGATTCGGCGGCACGGGTTGATCACCGGGACGGCCGAGGTTCCAGGAGGGATCTCGGAGAGATCGCGCACGGGGATGAAGCGCACCGCGCGGCTCGTGAACGCGCGGCACTTTTCGAGCAGCGCCATATCGCCGATAACCAGCGGACGGCACACCTTCCTGACGGCACTCTCGGAAAGGGCCTTCACGGTAACTTCCGGGCCGATGCCGCCGGCATCGCCCATGGTTATGGCAAGGAGCGGCTTTTGTTTCATGTCATCAATCTCTCGCGGTCACTTTCCCGCCATCGTCTTCGTGCCTCTATTTCACCACCGATATGTACGCCTTGTTCTTCAGCCTCGTGATCCACTCGTCACGCTTTGTGCTCGCCTTTTCGTTGAAGAGCTTTCCCTCTATCTCCGCATAGACCTGGGTGAGTGGCTTGACGGAGGATGGCTTCTTCTCATGGAGCATGATAATGTGGTAGCCGAGTGAGGACTTGACGATCCCGCTGTGCGCTCCCGGTTCCAGCGCGAACGCCGCATCCTCCAGCTCTTTGTTCCAATGCCCCCGCCCGATGAATCCCCAATCCCCTCCCCTGCTCGCGTAAGGGCAGTGCGAGTATTTTTTCGCCAGCTCCGCGAACGGCTCCCCCGCGTTGAGCCTGCCGAGGATCTCTTTCGCCACCCGCTCCGCTTCTCCCGGCTTCTCGGGCTTCTCCCTGATCCATATCTGGCTCACGTGTATCTTCTCGCTCTCCGTGAACTCCTCCTTGTGCGAATCGTAATATTCCCTCACCTCCATCGGGGAGACACTGCACTTCGAGGAAGCCTCCTTGATGAGCATCGCCTTCACCAGGGTGCGATCCTCCTGCTGGGCGCGGAACCGCTCCATCGTGGTTCCCTCCCGCTTCATCTGCTTGAGAAACTCCTCCTCCGAAGGAAACTTAGCCTTGATCTGGGCGATTGATTGTTCCACGTCCTTCGCGAACTCGTCACCCAGCAGCCCCTTGATATTCTGCTTTTTAGCTTCCTGCAAGATGAGCTTCTCCTCGATGAGATGGTTGAGCACGTCGCGCCTCGCCTTCTGGAGCATCGAAAAGAGCTCAGCACCCGAGTAGATCCGCTCGTACTGTTCGAAGATCGGGGCGAGAATTCTCTCCAGCTCGGAGTAGGTGATGATCTCGTCGTTGATTACCGCCACGATCTGCTCCTTGATTTCCCCCGCGGCAATCCGTGCGGAGAGCATGAGGACGATCACGAGGGACAGCCGTCCGAGAGCGGCGAGGAACGCCCCTCCGGCAGGTCGGCGGCGGCAATACGCATCAGATGATGGCGCGGTGAAATTCATAGATTGGCTTGAGCAGGATCGGCCAGGCGATTGCGGAGACACCGGTGAACATTGGCAGCATGAGGCCCTGCGGTATCCGGTACTCCGCTCATCAGCTTCCCGTGGGGCGGCGCTACTTCTTGGCCTGTTTCGCCCTCGCGGCAATCAAAATCAGGAGGACAATGGCAATGATAATTATAATGGCAGCTTGCATCGTGTGCCTCTCCCGCATTGTTACAGTGGGTTTATGTCTCTCTCCTCATTATAAAATATGCGGCTTGAAAGGCAATGGAATAATTGAGCGGGCGTCATCTCCCCCCTCTCACAGTTGTGCAATCTTCTCCCGTATCTCCCTCAGCGCATCCAGCGGTGTTTTTTTCGTGAGGCGGGGATAGCGGCCGCCGGGGCGGAGTTCCTCGCCATGCTTCACCGCGACAATCCTGTCATCCTGAAGCGATATCGAGCGTATCCCCCTTGCTTTCGCATTGAGCTTCAGCCGGCACATCTCGAGAAGGAGCACCGCCTCTTTCGGTAGCGGGCCGAAGCGGTCCTTGAGCTCGCCGGCGATCCACTCAATGTCTCTCTCGCTCTGTATCTCCCCCATCTTCTTGTACAGATCGATCCGCTGATCCTCCGCGGGGATATAGCCCGCGGGGAGCCCGGCCGCGAAAGACAGATTCACCTCAATATCCTCAATCCCCGCAACCTCTTTTCCCCTGAGGGTGTCGACGCTCCTCTTGAGCAGTTTGCAGTAGAGGTCAAACCCTATCGCCGCGATGTGCCCGTGCTGCTCGTGGCCCAGGATATTGCCGGCGCCGCGGATCTCCAGGTCGCGCAGGGCGATTTTGAAGCCTGAACCAAGGCTCGTGTGGTCCATCAGGGCTTTCAACCTCCTGCGGGCATCGTCAAGGAGCCCCATCCCCTTTGAGTAGAGCAGGTATGCGTATGCCCTGCGCCGGTAGCGGCCCACGCGCCCCCTGAGCTGGTAGAGGTCCGCGAGACCGAACCGGTCGGCGTGGTCAATGATGATGGTGTTCACGTTGGGGATGTCCAGCCCCGACTCGATGATCGTGGTGCACACGAGGATATCAATCTTTCCCTCCACGAATCGCCGCATCACCTCCTCGAGTTCGTCATCCGCCATCTGTCCATGGCCCACCGCGAGGACCGCCTCCGGAACAAGCTTCTCAATCGTTTCTCTCATCCGCTCGATTGTCTCGACATAGTTATGGACAACGTAGACCTGACCCTCCCGTCCGAGCTCCCTGCGTATGGCGTTCCTGATGAGCTCCTCGTCGTGCTCGCACACCGCCGTTTCGATGGAGAGCCGGTCCTCGGGAGGCGTGGCGATGGTGGACATATCCCTGATTCCCGCCAGGGACATGTAGAGCGTGCGCGGGATCGGCGTCGCCGTCATCGTCAGGACGTCCACCATGAGCCGCAGCTTCTTGAACTTCTCCTTGTGCTGCACGCCGAACCGCTGCTCCTCGTCAATGATCACCAACCCCAGATCCTTGAACGCCACGTCAGGCTGTATGAGCCGGTGCGTGCCAATCACGACATCAACCGTACCGCGCGTCAGGCCATCGATCACGCACTGCTGCTCCTTTTCGGTCCGGAAACGGCTCAGCATCTCTATCTTGACGGGGTAATCAGCGAAACGGTCAGTGAAGGTGCTCAGGTGCTGCTGGGCGAGGACGGTGGTCGGGACAAGGATGGCGACCTGTTTGCCGTCCATGACCGCCTTGAAGGCGGCCCGTATCGCGACCTCTGTTTTGCCGTAGCCGACATCGCCGCAGACGAGGCGGTCCATCGGGTGAGAGCGCTCCATATCCCGCTTGACGTCCTCGATGGCGGATGCCTGGTCAGGCGTCTCCTCGTAAATGAATGCGTTTTCGAACTCCTTCTGCCAGGCCGTGTCGGGAGGAAACGCGCGCCCCTCCCTCGACTGCCGGGCCGCCTGGAGCTGGAGGATCTCCGCCGCGTAATCGAATATGGCCCTCTGCGCGGCGACCCGCACGCCCTGCCAGCGCCCGCCGCCGAGCCGATCAAGATTCGGAGGGGTCTTGCCGAAGCCGATATAGCGCTCCACCAGTCCCGCCTGTTCCAGCGGCGCGTACAGCTTCGATTTCTCCTGGTACTCGATGCAGATAAATTCCTTCTCCGCGCCATCCTTCACCAATTTTTTTATTCCCCGGTAAATCCCTATCCCGTGGCTCACATGCACCACATAGTCGCCGGGCTTGAGCTGGGTGAATTCCTTGAGCGGAACCGTCCCCTTGAACCTCCTCCTCGGACGGTGCACCCTGTAGCGGGCGAATATCTCCGCGTCCGTGAGGACCAGGATCCGGCCCTCGGGGAAAATAAATCCCGAGCTGAGCTGCCCCACGAACATATCGCTCCCCGGCGGCAACTGTATCTCCCGTTCCCTGAGGAGGTCACGCAATCGCTCGCGCTCCGCGTCGTTGTTGCAAAAAATAAAAATCGCCATCCCCTGCTTCACCCACTCCGCGAGGGAGCCGAAGATCCTCGTCCCCCACTCGGCACCGAGCTCCCCCCCCAGGGCGAGCGCGCGGTACGGCTCAAGCGACTGGAATGCGAGTTCGAGCCCCTGGGCATCCGGGCGCGCAGGTGAGCTCTCAGGAAGCAGCGAGCAATATACCGTCTGCCTCGCACCGATCAAACGGGAGATCTCCGCCGGGGAGAGAGAATATTCGCCTCCGGGCTCCGCGTCCTCCATGAGACGAAGGCTCGCGGCAGGTTCATGGAAAATGATTATCGCATCATCCGGGAGATAATCGAAGAGCGTCCCGAGCCTTTCCCGGTAACGCCTCAACAGCATGAGCTCTGAGAAAGGCGTTATCGCGCTCCCGGCGAGCTCGGAGATGGTGCGCTGGGTCTGCGCGTGGAATTGCCTGATCGTCCCGACCTCGTCGCCGAAGAACTCGATCCTGATTGGGAAATCCGCGGCGGGAGGGAAGAGATCAACGATGCCGCCCCTCACCGAGTACTCCCCCTTGCTCTCCACCATCTCCACCCGATGGTACCCGCCTGCCTCCAGATAGCGCAGAAGATGCTCTCGCGGGAGACGCTGCCCGGGCGCAAGTTTCAGTATCTCTGAAGCATAATCATCCAGCAGCGCCAGCCGCTGGGCGAGCGAACGGAGCGAGGCAACTACGATCACCGGCGTTTCGGCCCTGCCTGCGCCCCGTCGTCCGGCGGCGCGATCCCGCGCCAGCTTCTCCATCAGAAAGAACCGCTCGCCGATGATATCCGGATGGGGTTCTACATTTTCCTCCGGGAGCGTTTCCCATGCGGGGAAACAGCAGATATCGCCTCCGCCGAACGTTTCCATGTCAGCGGCAATCTCCTCAACCTCCTTCGGCCCTTTTGTGATGAGCACAATCGGCCTCGCTGTTCGTTCGCGGACAAGAATAGAGAGGTACGCGAGCGAAGCCCCGAAGACTCCGGAAATATTGAGAGAGGTCCCTCGTCCAAGGTGCGCAATGAGCTCTAAAAATGAGGCTGGTATCCCCGCCCCGGCAAAAAGCATATTCCTTGATCTCATCCGCTCCTTATCAAGAGGCCCGGCGTCCGGATTCAATGAAGCATGGGGGGAATCTTTACGTTGCGGCGCAGTCATACAGTAAAAATAGCATATCCGCAATCTAATTACAAACTGCGGGATAATGGGTCATTTATGGTAGGGCATAGGTAACATCTTTATAGCCCCACAACTGATCCATTGCGCTGCGGGAACATATAAGGCTCTCGCACACGGCTCGACACTGGCAGGATTCAGCGATGAGATGAAAAAGAGGAGCCAAAATATATGAGAGTGCAGAAACTCTATTAAAAGGCCGTCATTTTTTTATTGCACATCACTGCAATTTTGATATAATGTAAGCATAATATAAAGGGTGCCCCTGGGCTGGTTCGAGATATCCTGAGCTTTTTAGGCTTTGTGAGGAAATCAGTAACCGAGCCCCGAGCACCCTATGTTTTTCTTATCTCCCATCGCATTTGATATTACACTATTTTTAGCCCTCAGTCAAGCAGGGATCGCGTAAAAATCCCCCGTCGCATAACCACTACGGTAGTTTTTCACCACGGAGACACAGAGAGCACGGAGAGGATGACATCGGAAGCAACCACTGAGGGTACTGAATGCACTGAGAGAATCTTTGTAGGGCAGCACTTCACAACGTCTACAGCGTGCTACAACCTACGCTTCGGATCGCTGGCTGTCTTGATTTTTTCCAAATCACCTTCCTTAATTATGTAGAAATACCAGACTTCCGTACCATCCCTCTTTAAGATAACATGCTCGTCGGGATTTATACCGGACCTTAGAAACAATCGCCTCAGTCCATGCGCCGATCTTTTGGGGGAATATCTGGACATGTGGACTATGTACACATTGCCGACTTGATCATAGTCATAGAAGAGTGGATTTATTATCTGGATACCCTCTCTGCTCATGCCTTGGAAAAAGAGGCCGTCAGCCCTCGGAATAAACCCAATGTGCGTGTGATGGTGAGGAGAGCATCGCGACTTCAGCGTTGCCTGTATCGTCTTAATGTCGGAGTTGGTTATGTAAGGTACATCATCATGTCTTGGCATCTGCATTTCATGCCATTTGGGATGAGCTGCGTAATTGAACGGGTTTTCAATCCAATGGATCGCATAGCCCCACCAGATAAGCTGGATCACCAACGCTGCCATTGTTATCCGTCGAAAAAGCGCAGTCAAAGCGGCAGCGAGGTTATACGCCACATGCACTATTAGGATGAATAAGATTAGATGGCCGATACCATCAAATACGTCATACCACATTTCGGCGCCGACTAACTTGACGAGCAACGCAGGCACCCCGAGAAACAAGAGGAATACAGCACGGATGTCTTTTTTGACGCAGTAAAAATAACAGAGCAAGATTAGGAATAGGATTGATAGATTGTATCGGTTAAACATACGCCGAGGCGCGCTGCTTTTTAATTTTCTCGCGAATTGCGTTGCCATGTCAGACCAAAACCATTGCCATTGGAGAATGACGTATAGGAGGTAGCCGAGGAGAAGAGCAATGGCTAGTGAAATAATTGCGAGATCGGATTTTGTGAAATCCCTTCCCCTCAATTGTCCTCGCCCGTTGGTGAAGTAATACATACACGCCCCCGCGATGAAATACAGGCCGTTGGGGTGTATAAGCGGTGATAATAACAGTAGGGCCAGCCCTTTATAGATCATTTTCCTCTGTAACATCATGAAACCGAGACATATCACGCATAAGAGCATAGCCTCCATGCGGGCGACATTACCGGCGGCGATGAAATACCTATTGAGAAAGAAGAGGCCGCACACCAGCACTGAAGGTGTGTCGAGGCCGTAATGCCTGGTAAGGAGAGTGAGCAGGATGAAGGAAATCACCATGGATACAAGAGATATCGTCCGTGCGGACACGAAGGAGAAACCAACAATCTTGAATAACGTCCCCGTCACAATCATGTAGCCGGGGGGCATCCACATGATAGTGCGCTGTGGGTTGAGGGCCGGGGAGAACAAAGAGTTGGTGTCCTTGAACGCTATCGCCTGCCAGAGAAAATTCGGCTCATCGGGCCATGGCAGGGGAAAAATAAAAGAGGCGCGGTGACACAATAGTATGTAGCAGATTATGAAAAACAGAGTGAGTCAACGTGGGAGAAATAGGTTGCTTGATAGTTTTACACGCATCTTGGAAACTGTTCCGTCATCCGAAGATATGCACACGCATTTTAGAACATCACACCCTCATGAAAGTTCAGAATCTTATTTGAATTCGGAGCGATCAGGTAAATCGGTGCTCAAGAAATATTTTTCAAGCCCTTTCCCGAAGGGATCCCTTGGGAGCGTGTCCTTCGTGGTGAAAAAAAGTTTCTGGGGTGCGGCTAACGGCCGTTAGCCTGGCAGGATTGGGCGGCGGCCTTCAGGGTGTTCCGAAGCAGCATGGCGATCGTCATCGGGCCGACTCCGCCCGGCACGGGGCTTATGGCAGCCACATTAGGGGCGACCTCGTCAAAATCCACATCCCCGACGAGCCGGTATCCGCGTTCTACAGTTTTGTCCTCCACCCGGTTGATGCCGACATCTATGACCGCCGCGCCTTCGCCCACCATATCGGCTTTGATGAAGCGGGCCTTCCCGATGGCCGCGACCAGTATCTCCGCCCGCCGCGTATGCGCGGCCAGGTCGCGCGTTCCTGTATGGCACAGCGTCACCGTCGCGTTCGCCTCGCGCCGCCGCTGCATGAGCAGCGCCGCGAGCGGTTTCCCCACGATAGTGCTCCTCCCGACGATCACCACATCCTTCCCGCGCCATGACATCCCCGACCGGATGAGGAGCTCCACGATCCCCATGGGCGTGCACGGGCAGAACCCCTCCTGGCCGAGCAGCAGTTTGCCCATGTTCACGGGATGGAAACCGTCCACGTCTTTTTCTGGAGAAGCGGCGGCGAGTATTGTGTGCGTGTCAAGACCCGCGGGGAGAGGGAGCTGGACAAGAATCCCGTGCACCTCTGGGCTGGCATTCAGCTCTTTGATTTTGGCGAGGAGCTTCTCCTCCTTTGTCAATGCGGGAAAGGAGAATTGCCAGGAGCGAATACCCGCCTCTTCGCACGCCCGCTCCTTCATCGTCACATACGCTCGGGATGCCGGATCGTCGCCGGCCGTGATAAAGGCAATGCCGGGGACAACGCCTTTCTCAAGGCGCAGCTTCCCAACCGCTTTCTTTATCTCCTGCGTGATTTCGGCGGCAATCTTTTTACCATCCAGAATCTTAGCCATGGGTCACCTAATCTTAACCAGAAATGCAACTTAACTTACAACCACAGATAAACACAGGTTAACACAGATACGTATTTTGAAACAGGATGCACGCAGATACACACAGATTAAAATGATATTTCTAGAAACGCGAAACTAGAAACCGATACCCGTTTTTTGCATCTGTGTTCATCTGTGGCTATCCAACTAACGTTGGCGTTAGTTCGATAAATTCAAGTCTGACCCAAGGCGCGAGCACTCACACCTTGCGAATGATAAAGCATCTCGATGGGCACTTCTCCGCCGCCGCCGCAAAGTCATCCCAGTCCGGAGGGAATTCCGGCAAGTTATTTTTCATGACCACCTTGCCTGAAGGTGTAATCGCGGGAAGAGCGCAGAGGCCGCACGCGGTGCAGCCAACCGTGCAGACCTGTTTTACCTTCTTCCCCTTCTCCCTCGACACACAGCCGAGGTACACCCTCTGCCGGCGCGGGATGAGCGCGATGACATTGCGGGGGCACATGGCGGCGCATTTGCCGCACGCCGTGCACTTCGCTTCTACGATCTCAGGCAACCGGTTTGCGGTCATCCGGATCGCGCCGAACGGGCAGGAGCCCACGCACGACCCCATGCCGAGGCACCCATAGATACAGGACTTCGCGCCCGCATCGAGAACCTCAATCGCCACGCAGTCCTCAACACCCCTGTATCTCGCCTTCTCCCTCGCCTCATCCCTCCCCCCCCGGCACTTCACAACCGCCACGCGCGGCTCGGCGGGGAGCTCTTCCCTCCCGAGTATCTGCGAAACCTTCTTTACCGCCGCGGCGCCGCCGGGCGTGCACTGACGCGCGTGCGCCTTCCCCGCCACGAGCGCCTCAGCCATCGCGTTGCACCCCGCATAGCCGCACACGCCGCAGTTGAGCCCCGCCAGGGCACCCGCGACTTCTTCAATCCGCGGGTCGATCCTGACGGCGAAGATACGGCTGAATATTGCCAGGATCAGCCCGAGGCACAAGCCCATGAGGCCGAGCACCAGCAGCGATAACATCACGACATTATGCATCTTTCAAATCCAAAACCCCAACAATCCTGCGAAATCCCAAATCCCAAATTCCAAATCCCAAAATCATATAGGATTAGAACGACAGACCTGCAAAACCAAGAAAGCCGATCGCCGTCAGGCCCGCCGTGATGAGCGCTATCGGAATACCCCTGAGCGATTGCGGGACATCCGCAAAATCCAGTCGCTCCCGTATTCCCGCCATGATCAGCATCGCGAGGGTGAAACCGACGCCGCCCCCGAATCCCTGGACGATGCACTTGATCAGGCTGCCGGGCGTTCCGAACAACTGCTGCTTGTTCAGCGTCGCCACGCCGAGCACGGCGCAGTTCGTGGTGATGAGCGGAAGATATATCCCGAGCGCGCGGTAGAGAGCAGGGACCGACTTCTGCAGGAACATCTCGACCAGTTGCACGAATGCCGCGATGACCAGGATGAAGGCGATAATGTAGAGATAGGTGATCCCGCACGGCACGAGGACCCATTCGTAGATCGCCCAGGTGATCACCGAGCTCAGCGTCATCACGAAGATGACCGCCATCCCCATCCCCATCGCGGATGAGGTTCTCTCCGTGACCCCTATGTAGGGGCAAAGGCCGAGGAACTGGCAGAATATGAAATTATTCACCAGCACGACGCCGATAAAAATAGAGAACAGCTCAAACAGGTTCATGGTCCCCTCTTTTCGCCTTCACGTGCCGGAACAGCCCCATGAAGAGGCCAAACGTGAGCAAGGCGCCCGGGGCAAGGGTCATAATCAGCATCGGCTGATAGCCGGCTCCAAAGACGAGATAGCCATAAAATTTTCCCGCGCCGATAATCTCTCTCACCGTCGAGAGCAGGAGCAAGGCGAGGGTGAAGCCCACCCCCATGCCAAGCGCGTCGAGAACTGCGGCGAGCACCCCGCTCGTCGCCGCGAATGCCTCCGCTCGTCCCAGGATGATGCAATTCACCACGATGAGCGGAACATAGATGCCGAGGCGCGCGTACAGCGCCGGCGCGAAGCCGTGCATGACGAGGTCAACGATCGTTACGAATGAGGCGATGATCACGATGTAGATGGGGATGCGTATTTTCTGAACCTGCTTGATGAGCTCGGGGGGGAACACCCTGTCGAGAAACCGCATGAGCGCGGCGATGACGATGTTTGAGCCCAGGAGGACAAACGTGGCCGCCGCCCCCATGCCGAGCGCGTTCGATATGCTCACTGAAACCGCGAGCGTCGGGCAGAGGCCGAGGACGATCACGAATATCGGATTGAGGGTCACAATCCCTTTCGTGAACTCCTTCCAGTGGCTTGTCTTCTCTGCATTCTCGCGGGCCATTACTCCCCCCTATCTCATAGCGGTAATGTCAAAAGTTTCTCTAAAGCAACCACAGATTTCTCTGATTACTTATGCCTTTTCTGAGTAAATCAGTGGTGATTTATCTGCGGTAATATGCCTGTAATTAACCCACTGTATGGAAATTCTTTCCCTTCTCCATTTACCACAGATTTATTCACCACAGATTAGCGCGGATTCCCTCCCCCCAAAAAATCTTTACAACTATCTGTGCAATCTGTGGTTGCATTTAGTTTTTTCATAAAACTTTTGACACTACCCTCATAGCCGCCACGCGACCTGCCTGCCTTCGTGCAAGGCCGGCTCGATCGCTTCTTATGATTTCCGCGCGCCCCTCGCTTTGAGGAACGCCTCGATCGAATCCCTGACCGCCTGCGTGAGGGCGCGGCTCGTAATCGTCGCCCCCGTCAGCGCGTGGATTCCCTTTCCACCCTGAGACGGCCTGAGCAGCGTGATCTCACCCGCCGCGAGCCCGCGGTACTGTTCCTGAAACCACGGCCGCTGATCCGCGGCACCGGCGTTTTTCTTGTTGAAGAGATTCGCAATGCATGTCCAGATTGTCTCACTGACCTTGAGCTCATCAATGCGCGAGCCAAGCCCGGGCGTCTCTGCCTGCTCCAGCACCTTGACCCCCTGAATGACCCCCTGGGGGTTGATGCCGACGAGAACCTTGAGGACGCTCTGATATCCCTGCCGCTCGCTCGCGAGTGCGTACCCGATGAGCTCGCCGCTTCTGGAATACGCCTCACGGTAGGCGATCGCCCGGCCGCCCGCCAGGGGGCATTCTTTTTTCTCTGAGAATCGATCGGCTTGAGGGACCACCAGTTTCAGAGATTCGGCGACCGTGCGCGCCGCCGTCTTCGCGATTGCCCCTCTCGTCACCTCATAGACCAGCCCCAGGGCGAGGCCGTTCAGCAGGCACACGACCGTGAGCAGCACCGTCAGTTTCAGCACATCCCGCATACAATATCCTTATCAGATAAAAATAGTATATATTTTCACCACGGAGGCACGGAGATCACGGAGGCAGTGTATAGAAAAATTATTGCAAAAATTCTAATCGCTTTCTCCGTGTCCTCCGTGTCTCTGTGGTGGAAACTTAACTTCGCTTTGCGCGGCTTCCGAATCTCCTCGGCGGCGTGTAGCGGTCTATGACCGGGGTGAACGCGTTCATGAGCAGGATCGCGTAGCACACCCCCTCGGGGTACCCTCCCCAGGCCCGGATCACACCGGTGATCACTCCGCAGCCGCCGCCGAAAATCAGCCTCCCCCTCCCCGAGATCGGCACAGTCACCATGTCCGTGGCCATGAAACAGGCTCCCAGCACCGCGCCCCCGGCGAGAATCGCGAACAACGGATCACGGCCGCTGAGCCAGCTCATGAGGGCCAGCGCTCCGAGGAATGAAACGGGCGTGTGCCAGGTGATATCGCTCTTGACAAGCAGGAAGGCCGCACCCAGCAGGAGCAGCAGCGTGGATGTTTCGCCGATACATCCTCCGATCCGCCCCAGGAACATGTCCATATATGAGGGGAGTTGGATAGCGAGCTTTTCTTTGACAATCCCCAGCGGCGTGGCGCCCGTCACGTTATCCCAGGCTCCGTAGGGCCTCCACGTGGTCATCTGCACCGGATAGGACGCCATCAGGAACGCCCTCCCGATGAGGGCGGGGTTGAATATATTGTAGCCGAGGCCGCCGAACGCGTGCTTCGCGATCGCGATTGCGACGCCGCTACCCACGGCGGGCATCCAGAGCGGCACGCCTGGGGGGAGATTGAAGGCGAGGAGGAGGCCGGTTACCACCGCGCTGCCGTCGCTCACCGTCACCTGTTTCCTGAGCAGCCTCTGGACGATGGCCTCGACAACCACGCAGCTCACGACGCAGGCAGCCGTCACGCGCAGCGCAGCGAGACCGAATGACCAGATGCCCCAGCCGAGCGCGGGGAGCAGCGCAATGGTCACGCGCCACATGATCCTCTCTACCGACTCATCGGAGCTGAGATGCGGCCCGGGCGAGAGGATAAAAAGCCGTTGGTCGTCAGCTGACATGGCTGCCCCTTTTCTTCAGCTCCAGCTTCGCCCTCTTATACAGCTGTATCTGGTTCTTGCTCGTCGTGCACACATACGCGCAGGCGCCGCACTCCATGCACTCGGCAATGCCGTACTGTTCGGCGAGGTCCCACCGTCCCTTTTCCGCCGCCTGCCGGATGAGCGCGGGCGAGAGACCCATAGGGCACACGCGGAGACAGAGCCCGCAGCGGAGGCACGCGCGCGGCTTCGTCTCCGACGCCGCGCACTCCGGGAGGGCAATAATCCCTGATGTCCCCTTCACCACGGGCACGTCCGTGGTCCACTGCGCCACCCCCATCATCGGCCCTCCCATGATGAGCACGGCGGCGTCAGGAGTCAGGCCGCCGCTCTGCTCGATGATATCCTTAAAGGGCGTCCCTATGCGCACGAGCCAGTTCGCCGGCTCGCGCACGCCCTGGCCGGAGACCGTGATCACCCGCTCAACGAGCGGCTTCCCCGCACTGCACGCCTCCCAGACCGCCACAGCGGTGCCCACATTCTGCACCACCACCCCCACATCCGCGGGGAGCCCCCCGGGAGGGACCTCACGCTTCACAATGGCCGAGATGAGCTGTTTCTCCGCCCCCTGGGGATACTTGACCCTGAGGAGCACCGGCGTGATATCAGGCATCGCCGCCGATGCCTCCCGTATCGTCTCGTACGCGTCCCTCTTGTTATCCTCGATGCCGATAAACGCGCGCTCCACACCCGCAGCTCGCATGATGAGGCGGGTGCCCGCGATCACGTCCCCCGGCATTTCCAGCATGAGGCGATGGTCGGCGGTGAGGAATGGCTCGCACTCTGCGCCGTTGATAATCACCCACTCAAGCTTCTTCTCCGGCGGGGGCGACAGTTTGAAATGCGCAGGGAATTCGGCCCCCCCCAACCCGACGACCCCTGCGTCTCTGATGCGCGCGACAATCTCTTCCCTCGACAGCGCGGATGGATCACCGCCCGCCACGCTCCCCCACACCCGCTCGTCCTTTCCGTCCCCCTCGATCTCCGCCGCCAGCCCCACCCCGCCGTAAGGGACGGGTACATTCTCGATGCGGGTGATGGTTCCGGAGATGCTCGCGTGGAGAGGAACCGAGACCGGCCCTGAAGCCTCCGCTATCTTCTCGCCCGTGCGGACATGCTGCCCCGCGCTCACCATGAAGCGCGGAGGCTCGCCGGCGTTCTGGACGAGCGGGATGCGGACAACCGGGGGCAGGGCGGCGCGCCTGATCGGGCAGTCCTTCGTCATCCCCTTGCGCTCGGGAGGGTGGATACCACCGCGGAATGTGCCCAGTCGCATCACTATATCCTCTTCCATGGTGATAACCGCATCACTGCACCTCAATGCGCCTCACGTCGAGCACCGGTATCCCTGACGTGGACCGGCCCATCTCATATCCCCACACCTTCACGCTGTCGCCTTCATAGTAGGAGAGGTTGGTCGCCCTCGACTTGAGGAGGCACAGAACCCGCATGCGCAGAAATCCCGCGACGAGGCTGTGGTCCGCTCCCGAAATGGCGCTCTCTTCCGACCTCACTATTCTGCCCTCGTAGGCGCGGGGGATTCCGGCCATCTCCAGCCGTATGGTTGCGGGGGCCCCTGGCTGCCCCTCGATCATCGCCCCCTCCACCCTCGGCGGTGCAGAAGCGACTGGCTGCTCCTCTACCTCCATGGCTTTCTCCTCCTCATCCTCCTCCTCGGAAGACAGCTTCTCCGGCTTCTCGCTCCCCTTCTCGTCGGGCAGAAGGTCAATGAGCTCGGAACTCACCCATAGGTATGTCCCGCGGGGCGGACTGATCGAAGTCCACTCCCCTCGCTTCTCGATTTCCTCAACCCGCTCACCCCTCGAGAGCTGGCAGACCACCGTTGAACTCGCCGACGGCTTTGCGCGGACATTGAGGCGGCCGGTGAGCACGCTCCCTCCGGAGATATAACGGCTCGAGACCCAGAACGGGACATCCCTGGGCGGCATGACGCAATACCAGCCCGAGACCCGGCCGCACACGGTCACTCGCGTGTCCCTGTCGAGCCGCGCGAGGATTTCGTAGTTCAGACTCCTCCCCGCGCGCAGGTTGACACGGTCAGTGTTTATCTCCCCGACGCAGGGGAAACCGATCTGCCCCGCGAGCGAAATGCCTGGATTGCATGCCGCAACGCCGGCCACGCACGCCGCAACACGAAAGATAGAGACACCCCCTTGCTGCAATATGTTCGTCCTCATTGCGCGCTCCTCCGTATGCGATGCGTTCGTGAATGTGCCCCCGACGACTCCTTTCGCTCGAATAGCTTATCCAATTCCTCTTCCCCGAGGAACCGGTATCCGCCCACCGGGAGCGCCCCGAGTTTCAGTTCGCCGATCGCGATCCTCCGCAACCGCTTCACGGGACATCCCACCGCGAGAAACATCCTCTTGAGCTGACGCTTCCTCCCCTCCCTGATCCTTATGGTGATCATCTCTCCCCTGCCCGACCGCTCCCGCTTCAGCACGCTCGCGGGGAGGGTTTTTCTGCCATCGAGGAATACGCCTCGCTCCAGGACCTCCCTCGCCTTCGGCGAGAGCGGCCGCTCTATGCATACCTGGTATGTTTTGCCGACACCGCCGCGCGGGTGCGCGACGCGATGGGTAAAATCCCCGTCGTTGGTGAGCACCACGAGGCCCTCCGCATCCAGGTCGAGACGCCCCACGGCGTACAACCTCTGCGGGACCCGCCGCAGGAGATCGAAAATTGTCCTCCGCCCGCGCTCGTCGGAGTTCGTGCAAAGATACCCTCGCGGTTTATTGAGTGCACAATACACCTTTTTCTCGAGCCTGACCCTTTCCGCGTCGAGGGTGATTGTATCCTGTGACGCATCGGCGCGGGTTCCAATATCACTCACCCGCATCCCATTGACGCAGACGCGACCCTGGACAATGAGCTCTTCGCACGCACGCCGCGACCCATACCCCGCCTCAGCCAATATTTTTTGGAGTCTTTGCATCATAAAAAAAAGGTTGATGGATGAGGGTTCGGGGTTGAGCGGACACACCTTTACATTTGAACCCTCAGCCCTCAACCAAGTTACTCCGTCACCTTCGTCTTGGGCAGGCCGAGCGGGGAATCCCCTTCTTTTAATTTTCCCTTGGCCTTGAGAATGTCAATGCGCTCGAACCTCTTGAGGACATTCCTCCTCGCCTTAACCTTCCCGCTCCCGCCGAAGCTCGGATGTCTGCTCATACCATGGACCTCCCCTCATTGTGTGAAACGCGGCACACCCGGCGCCATTGCCGTAGGCGATATTCCCGCGTTCAGTTTTGATCACGGTGCAGCAAGTTATCGAGCCCCTTCAGGTAACGCGCGCGATCGAAGGGGCGGTGTGCGCCCATGATCTCATATATCTCGTTGATCAGCACGGAGCCTATCATATGAATGGCCTCGTGACGGTCAATCCCCTTCCTCTGGAGCTCGCCGAGAACGACGCTCACCCCTGGCGGGTCGCCACCCCGCAACTGATTCTCCACGGCAACATGGATGTGCACGTGGAGAAAAGGATTCGCACCGTTGACCGTGCAGTGCTCGTCCGGGGCCGCGCTGCCCGCCTCCCACGCGCTCTTGTACTCATCGTGCTCGCGAAGCGCCCCGGCGATATGCTCCTCCTCTGGAAGCGTGAGGCCCCGCTGAAACCTTTCCCATATGGAGCACATGATCTCCCGTGAGATCCACACCATTTCTTTCATTTGATCAGGCATTTCACTACGGCCAAAAGCTAAAGGCTAAAAGTGCAAAGTATAAAATCCATGTCCTCCAGCTAGCGCGCTGCCGCCGGGATCCGCTCGGCAAAATGACACGCGGTGCGATAGCCCGGGGCGCACTGGCTCAATTCCGGCTCTCGCTCGACACAGACACGCTGTGCCATGCCGCATCGCGGATGGAAACGGCATCCGAGAGGATACTCGGTCGGGTTGGGGACGCTCCCCCTGATCGCCTCGAGACGCGCTCGCCGCGCTCCCCCCAGGAGCGGCACTGACCTCAGCAGCGCGCGCGTGTACGGATGCGCGGGTGAGGCGAGGAGTTGCCGGGCCGGCCCCTCCTCGACGATTTTTCCGGCGTACATGATCGCGATGCGGTCGGCGAGCTCCGAGATGACGCCCAGATCGTGGCTGATGAGCAGGAGCGCCATGCCAGAGCTCCTCTGTCTCTCCTCCAGGAGATCGAGTATCTGCGCCTGGATGGTCACGTCCAGGGCCGTTGTCGGCTCGTCCGCGATGAGCAATCGCGGATTGCATAAGAGCGACATGGCGATCATCACCCTCTGCTGCATCCCGCCTGACATCTGGTGCGGATACTCGTGGAGCCGCATCTCGGGTGAGGGGATGCGCACGCGCGCGAGTGCCTCTCGCG
This sequence comes from Candidatus Auribacterota bacterium, assembly GCA_026392035.1. Taxonomy (NCBI): domain Bacteria; kingdom Pseudomonadati; phylum Candidatus Auribacterota; species Candidatus Auribacterota bacterium. The sequence continues at coordinate 33,239 of JAPLCX010000030.1, forward strand.
ATTTCGAGAGCGCTTCCCGCCGTCCGGCGCCCTGGTGAATCCTCACCGATTCAGAGAGCTGGTTGCCGATCGTGAAGACGGGGTTGAGCGACGCGAATGGATCCTGAAAAACCATCCCGATCTCATTGCCGCGGACAAGCCGCATCTCCCGCTCGGAGAGGGTGAGCAGGTCCCTCCCCCGCCACCGCACACGCCCGCCGACCACTGCCCCCTGACGGGGATCAATGAGCCTCAGGATCGAAAGCGCGGTGGCGCTCTTGCCGCACGCGCTCTCGCCCACAAGGCCGAGTGTCTCTCCCTCGCTTATGCTCAGGGAGACGCCGTCCACAGCCCTGACGACGCCCTCGTCAGAAAAAAAGTGCGTCCTGAGGTCAACAACATCGAGCAAGGGTTTAGCCATATGCTTCCACGCATCCGAGGTGAGGGAGTGGCTCCGCGATGAACGGTTGCTCTCCCCTCGTATAAAATATCCATGGGTGAAAGCCGGTGCCCACGCAAAGAATCCACCAACGCTGGACAGTCGGTGGATGCGCGCGATCTCCCCTTCCTCTTGCGTTTACTTTGCAGCGGCGTTCTTGCGCTCCGCGCCGGTATCCTTTTGTGCATCTGACGGGAGCGTGGGTTTCTCCACTGCCCCTGCCGGCGCCGCCTTCTTCTCCTCAGCGACCGCGCTCACTATGGACCTTCCGCCGCCGGGCCGGACCCTGGTGAGGAGCAGGCAGGTGGCGATAAACGTCACTGCGAAGACGACGGTTGCCTTGCTGAGCACGTCGCCGGCGCGCGCGCCGAATATCGTCTGCCCGCCGCCCCCAAGGCCGAACGCCCCCGAGAGTCCGGCATCCTTGCCCGATTGAAGCAGCACGGCGACAACCAGAAGAACGCAACTCGCTATATGCACGATCACCACTATTATGAACAGCATTTCTCTTTCTCCTTACCTGTCGTATCTCACAATCCCGCAAAACGAATCCGCGTCAAGGCTCGCGCCCCCGACGAGGGCCCCGTCAATGTCCTCCTGCGCCATCAATTCTTTAATATTGCCGGGGGTGACACTCCCGCCGTAGAGGATGCGCAGCTTCTCTCCCGCCCCCCTGTGGTAGCGCTCCCTCGCCCACAGACGGATCGTCGCGTGGGCCGCCGCCGCCTGCTCCGGCGTTGCGGTACGTCCGGTCCCGATCGCCCACACCGGCTCATAGGCGATGAGGCATTTCAGGAAATCCCCCTCGTCAAGCGCGGCACACGCGCCGTCCATCTGTTTTCTCAGGACTTCGTCGGTGACTCCGTGCTCCCTTTTATCGAGCGTCTCTCCCACACACACGATCGGCGTGAGACCGGCCGAGAGCGCCGCGCCAATCTTCCTTCGCACCGTTTCGTTCGTTTCTCCGAAGAGCCGCCGCCGTTCTGAGTGGCCAACGATCACAAAACCGCAGCCGACATCCCTGAGCATCGCCGCGCTGATCTCGCCCGTGTAGGCGCCCTCAGCCTCCCAGTAGAGATCCTGGGCCCCCATCTGTATGGTGCTCCCCTCGAGTATCTCCCCGATCGGGCTGAGCGCGGTGAACGGCGGGCAGACGACGATTTCGGTCGCCCGTTCGTCGAAGAGCTCCCGCTTCAGGGCCCCCACGAGCTCGATGGCCCCCCCGACCGTCTTGTGCATCTTCCAGTTGCCCGCTATCAGTGGCCGTCTCATAGTTACCATTCAACTTTCACCACGGAGGCACGGAGTGCACGGAGAACTTCTTAATCGTAAAAATTGTTTCTACGTTAGCTCCTCTGACTCCGTGTACTCTGTGTCTCCGTGGTAAGAAATATAATCACTTGTCAGTCAATGCGGCGATGCCGGGGAGCTCCCTCCCCTCCAGGAACTCGAGCGAGGCGCCGCCGCCCGTGGAGATATGCGTGATCCTGTCCGCGAGGCCGAATTTGTTAATCGCGGTCACGGAATCTCCGCCGCCGACCACGCTCACCGCTGTGGAATCCGCAATCTTCCGCGCGATCGCTTCAGTCCCCTTCGCAAACTCGTCGATCTCGAACACGCCCATCGGCCCGTTCCAGAATATCGTTCTCGCTGCGGCGATCCTCTCTCCGTAAATTGCGATAGTGCGCGGGCCTATATCAACCCCGATCCATCCGTCCCCGATACCGTCTCTCCCGACCAATTTCGTCTCGCTCCCCCTCTCTACTTTCTTCGCGATGAGGTGGTCAACAGGCAGCATGAGCTCCTTCCGCCGATCGGCGGCCGTGCGCATGAGCGAGGATGCGAGCGCCAGCCTGTCCATCTCGACGAGCGACGACCCGACTGGAACCCCCTGCGCCTTGAGCAGCGTGTAACTCATCGCTCCGCCGATCAGCACATCGTCGGCCTTTTCCATCAGCTTCTCGATCACCGCGATTTTCGTGGAGATCTTCGCGCCGCCGAGGATTGCCACGAAGGGGCGTCGGGGATTCGCGAGGAGATCGCCGAGATGCCTGATCTCGTCCCGCATCAGGTAGCCCGCGGCGGCCTTCGCGATATAGTGCGTCACCCCGACGGTCGAGGCGTGCGCCCGGTGTGCGGTGCCGAACGCATCGTTCACGTACACATCGCCGAGGGAAGCGAGCGCCTTACTGAAGGCCTCGTCATTCTCCTCTTCCTCCGGGTGGAACCGCACGTTCTCCAGGATCGCGATATCGCCCGCCTTCATCCCGCTGACGAATTTCTCGACCTCGGCTCCCACACAATCGCCGAGCTGGGCAACGGGCCTGCCCAGTATCTCGGAGAGCCGCATGGACACGGGTTTCAAGCTCAGTGACGGGACAACCTTCCCGTCAGGCCTCCCCAGATGAGACATGAGAATCAGCGCGCCGCCGTGCTCCACCACGTATCGGATTGAGGGAATGCTCGCCCTGATCCGGCTGTCATCGGCGACACGCCCATCCGTGCCCATCGGGACGTTGAAATCAACCCGCATGAGCACCCGCTTCCCTTTGACGTCTAGATCTTCGATAAAAAGCTTCGGCATACCCTCTGAAATCCCAAATCCAAAATCCCAAATCCCAATTTAAAATTTACAATTCACAATTTCCAATTTCCAATTCTTGTGTTACAGCAACCTGGCGAGCAGCTTCAGGAGATCCACGCAGCGGCAGGAGTATCCCCACTCGTTATCGTACCAGCCGATCATCTTCACCATCCGGTCGCCCATCACCATGGTGCAGAGCGAGTCAAAAATGCAGGAGGCGGTGTTCCCCACAAAATCGACCGACACCAGCGGTTCATCGCAGTATTCGATGATCCCCCTGAGCGGCCCTTCCGCCGCCTTTTTCATGGCGGAATTTACCGCTTCCACCGTGATGCTTTTCGTGGTCACCGCGACAAGATCGGTGACCGAAACATCCGCAGTCGGAACCCGTATCGCCAACCCATCGAGTTTTCCCTTGAGCTCGGGTATCACCTTCCCCACCGCGGTCGCGGCGCCCGTGGTGGTGGGAATCATGTTGAGCGCCGCGGCGCGCGCCCGACGCAGATCCTCGTGCGGCAGATCCAAGATTCTCTGGTCGTTCGTGTAGGAGTGAATCGTCGTCATCAGCCCCCGCTCAACTCCGAATGACTCATGGAGCACCTTGACCATCGGCGCGAGGCAATTCGTGGTGCATGAGGCGTTTGAAATGAAGCGATCCTCTGGTTTAATCGTCTTCTCATTAACCCCCACCACAACGGTCGCGTCGATCTCTCCCTTGGCGGGGACGGTGAGCAGGACCTTCTTCGCCCCTGCGTCCACGTGCTTTTGCAGTTGCTCTTTCTTCCTGAAAACGCCCGACGATTCCAGCACAATCGAGACACCGAGTTCCCTCCACGGCAGGGCGGCGGGATCTTTCTCTGAGAGCACCTGAATCGTGCGCCCATTCACCACGAACGCGCCGTCCTTCAACTCGACGGTCCCTCGAAAACGCCCGTGCACCGAATCATACTTCAAGAGATGCGCCAGGGTGGGAGCATCGGTCAGGTCATTGACCCCCACGACCTCAACACCTTCCATCCCCTGCTGTTGGAGTATCCTGAACACCTGCCGCCCTATGCGTCCGAATCCGTTAATCCCAATCCTTACCGCCATTGTATCTTCTCCTCCATTCTTTCCACTTTCCACTTTTCACTGTAGTTATGGTGCGGAAGGGGGGATTTGAACCCCCATAACCCGTTAGGGTCACAAGGCCCTCAACCTTGCGTGTCTGCCAGTTCCACCACTTCCGCACATATTGGGCAGATGGAGACATTCGCAAATAATCCACAAGTTTATCTGTAATTTTGCTCCGGCGCCACTATAAAGTGCGCACACGCGGCGCAGGTACCGAGCGGCGCCATCACGACGCCGGGCGCCGCGGCCCCTCGACCCTGATGTACATATCCGATTTCTCATTCTCATTCCGGGCATACATGGTCTCAAAGAGATGGCCATAGTAAAACGGATCGGGGATATTATTCACCGGATAGTCATACACCGGGAAAGAAACCTTCACGTAGTTCCCTTGCTGCAAGAGCCGCCTGAAGACACCGTGTGTCCGGCCATACGCCTTCCGTTCGACCAGTATGTCAGGCTGATACCGCAGATCCTCATCGAGGTTCTTGCCGGTGAGGCCGACCGTCACCCTGCAGCCCAGGTAGTACATATACGAGCACTCTTCATAATTTGTCGCAACCACAAGCCGCTCCGTGTCTCCCCTATTCTCTTTGATCCATGGGATTATATAATCGAGCGGCCCTTTATATTGATGGGTCAGCTGGTAGATATATCCTTTGGTATATGCGGATGTGTGATAAAAAACTACCAGGGAGAGTGCTGTTACCACTGTGGCGAGACAGGTTCCCGCCGGCAGCCTCCTGCCTGTCGGAACCAGCGTATTGACGTACCCGATCACTATGAAAAGATCCGTGATCATCATTGCCGCCATGACCGGCTGGAGCACAATGTAGTATCTCACGAAGAGGTAACTGGGTATATTCGCGATCAGCAGGCTGTAAATCACAATGAATGAGGTGAGCAAAAATGAAAACTTCTGCATCCTGCTGTTCTCCACACGCCATCCGGGATAATCCACGCCGGGGCCGCCCGCTGCCCTCGTATATATCCATCCGATCAGCGCACATATTTTCAATGCGAGGGCCACATAGAGCAATTCCAGCTCTGAAAAATATTTCACAATCAGCGTGAGATGCGAGAGGTACGTCTCGAAGGTGAAATTGTACATCTGCGCGAGGAGCGCCGAGGTCTTGAAGGTCTCGTAGAACACGAACAGCGGCGCGAGCAGGGCCGCCGCAACCAGCACCGGAGCCACTGCACCCAGCAACTCCAGGCACCACCTCCGCGGTTCAAACGGCTCCCCTGATTCACCCGGAGCTCTCGCGAGAATGGTACCCGCAGAATTGACTGCCTGAACAAAGAGGAGCGCCGCGCAAAAAATATAGAAGAGAACAAAGCTCACGTTGAAGGCGATCACAAGCAGCAGGGTCATGGAGGCAAGATAGCCGCCAAAATGATATTCCCCATGGATGAACCGGCGCGTGCATACGTATAAAAAGCAGGCGCTCAGTAAGATAACCAAGGAGTAATATCGCGCTTCCCGCATGTGCAGGAGCAGGAATACCGAGCATAGCTCCACACAGGCAAATATGGCGAGGAATATCCTGTAACGGAGCGGGCTCGGGAAAATGCCCCTCGCCGACAGTGCCAGGACAATCAAACCGATCAATCCGGCGGTAGCAAACGGCACCCGCACCAGAGCTGTCTGGAGATAGATATCCCGGGTCAGTTTTGCGAGGAGGACGCCGATAGTGGCAAAGTAGTAGTTAGCCCAGCCGATACTTATGTTCGCATCGCATGGTGCCTTATATCCCACCCACTGCCGCATCAGAGGGAGAAAGATCACGTTTATGCCGTCGTGAACCTTGGGATAGCCATATTGGAGGATTTTTGCCGCGGTCATGGCCGTCTCTGACTCGTCATTCCAGAGGAGGGGATATGATATGTTCTTATACAGGCTCACGCACAAGAGCAGCGACAGGACGACAATCGCCCTGTTGAGCACAGATGCGGCCCAGATGTATCGCGTATCCTCATGGTCAGATCGCATGCTGAAATCACCATCTCTCAGGCGCGTCGGTAACTGCTGCGCCGTGGGTTGTGTACGCCGCTGCCGTCACCCGGCCGGGATGAGCCGCCGCTCCTGGAGCAGATACATGCTCACAGGGTCGTAGAGGTTGTGGAGGACAAAAATGTTATAGAAAAGGATGTAGTCAAACACGCTTATGGCAGCGACGCAGAGGGCACACACGACAATCGCGTGCCGGGGAGTATAGGTCTCCGCGATCCTCTGGATCATCAATACGGCAAACAGCCGCAGCGGGGTATCCAGGAGCATTGCATACCGTACGTTCTTTACGAAAAATATCAGGGAAAATAAGTAGCACACACCGAGCACGGAAAAGTACCGGTCCCCCTCCCTGCGCTGAGGCATGCACATCTGGCTGAAGAAATAGCCTATGGCGAGTATGCACACCCATGGCGAGAGCAATATGAAATCCACGAGGTAGCTGATCCAGGCGCCCGAACAGTATAGATTCGCATACCTGTTCGCCGCCGGCGAGGTCATGATGATCTGTATAACCTTAAAAACATCCGCCGCGTTGCCGGAGGCAAGGATGCAGACCCCGAGCGCCAATAAGGGCGGACATACGGTTATCAACAGGATATCGCGCAGGGACACCTGTTGTTTTTTCACGTATTTCAAGATCCCCAGATAAATAGCGAACACAGGCGCCAGCAATACCAGAACCTCTTTCATGAGAATGGTGATTGCATAAACACCTACGAACAGAGCCCGCCGCATCCCGTTCCCCTCATCCACCGCATCGAATAGCAGCCATACGGCCACGATCGCGCACATATTTGCGGGGCCGTCAACGAGTGCGCGCCGCGCCATCGCCATGTTGAGAGGGGAAAATGCGATGAGCATGGAAAAAAAGAAGGCGGTGGTCTCGCCGTAATATTTTCTGCAGAAACAATACGAGACGGCGAGCGCGCCGCAGTAGCAGCAGAGCGACAGCCATGACAGCGCGATATATGAGGGCCCGAACAGGCTTACCCAGGCGCCCGCGAGTGTGATATACGCCACCCTCAGCGGGCTTGGAAAAATCCAGTGAGCTCTATTATGTACATAGTCGCTGAACATCCCAGGGAATGAGCTGATGCCTTCAGTGCTCATGCGCGTGGCGTAGTTCAGATAGTAACCCTCGTCAGCGCCTGGTTTGTATGCCACTCGGGGAAGGCTCGAATAGACGAGAAATGCGGCAACGCAAAGGAGTATGAGGAAAAAGCGGCCGTCTAGGATCGGTCTTGCGTGAGGATTCATCGCGGCGCTTCAGTCGATGGGTTGAGCAGGTGCATACCTATCGGATCTCTACGCGCGGCGGCAGATGTGCGGAGATCCCGGAATGTAGGGCGCATCGATTCACCTTCTCGGCGCAGAAAGGAGGCCCACGCGCTGCGTCGCCCCTGTTTTCATAGCGGTATTTGTCCTCAGCGCTGCGGAGGGGAGCGGCATATGGAGCGCCGGGGATGAGGGTTTTGCTTTCAACCGCTCCTTAAATTTCTTCATCGGGAAGTTGTATCCAGGGCACATGGTGTGTTCCCCCGTGAAATCGCCGTGACCCTTTATGCAACTCAGGGGTATATCATACGTCGCGCGCAGCTTGTTCACCAGGTTGACAAGCGAATCCATCTGTTTCTTACTCATCGTCTGCCGGTTAAAATTGCCCACGAGGCAGATCCCGATGCCGGATTCATTGAGCCACGGCTGCTTGGCGTGCCCGCCGGGAAGCTGTGCTCTCCAGCGGTGGCTCTCCTCTACCTCCCCGTCCCCACAACCAGAGGTGCCGTTTCCGATCACGAAATGATAGGCGAGGCCGTTTACCATATGTCTGAGCTTGCTGTGGTATCGATCCATGATCGCAGCATTCCCCTTACGGGTGGCGCTGTGGTGGATGACGATGTATCTCCAACGGCATGGCTTTTTAGAGGGGGCCGATTCCGCTCCATTGGAAAACACCAGCGGAAAAATGGCGATTGCGATCAACAGAACGCTGACACGGTTAGATAGTCTGCGGAGCTGCATCGATATAATTGATATAGAAACCTCCAACCCCAGGAGCGTATAATAGAATACCATATCACTTCAGGGGTGCAATACATTTTTGCCTGATCCACATCATGAGGGCCTGCGCTCAGTGCATAACTGTCGCACTCGCAAAGAGCTACTCAACGGGAGCAATTCACAACTTGCCGACAGGTTCTTCCTCTTGCCAGGGAGAGCGGTAACTCTCCCGCGGTAACCCCTCAGTTATGGGTGGTATTACTGTAGGGGCTTGATTTATCAAGCCCGCAGTAAGCCATACGGGTCGGATAAAACTTGTCCTGAGCCTGCCGAAGGATCCGACCCCTACAGATTGGAGGGTCCGCTCACCACCCAAGACTGAGGCATTACCTCCCGCGGGAATATCCTGTTGACTGACCAATTCAAACATAGTATTCTTAATTAGAGGTAACACTTATGGTAATCCGCCTTGAGCAGGTTCAGCGGCAGACGCAGAAACTCATTCTCTCCCCCCAGATGCAGCAGGCGATCAAACTGCTGCTGCTCCCGCTGCCGCTCCTCCAGCAGACCATCCGCCAGGAGATGGCGCAGAATCCGGTCCTTGAAGAAGAACTCCTCCAGGAAGAAGAGCAGGAAGAGGCCCAGGAGACTGAGCAACAGCAGGAATCGGAAAGAGAGGAAGACTCAAAGCGGGATGAGGCCGGCGAGCTCAACTTCGAGGAGGAATTCAACAGGCTCCTGAAGATCGACGAAGAGTGGAAGGAATATTTCCGCCAGAGCGGCAGCTACCGCAAGTACTCCGAGGAAGACGAGGAGAAGCGGCGCTTTCTTGAAGCATCGGTGGTGAAACCGGAGACGCTTCAGGAAAATCTTCTGAACCAGCTTGGACTCGCCCTTCTCACCGATGAGGAGAAGAGGATCTGCGAAGCGCTCATCGGGAACATAGACGACAACGGTTACTTCCGAGGCGCCATCGAGGACATTGCCCAGCAGCTCGGGGCTCCCGTGGATGAGGTCGCGCGCATGCTGGCGCTCATCCAGACCCTCAGCCCCGTGGGCGTCGGGGCCCGGGATCTCCGCGAGTGCTTGCTCATCCAGCTCAGGCGCCTGGCGAAACAAGACAGCATGGCGTACAGGATCGTCGAGCAGCATCTTGAGGAGCTCGGCGCGAGGAAATACCGTCAAATCGCGAAAGCACTCAAGGTGTCTCCGCTACAGGTTCAAAAAATAGCCGAGTTTATCGAGACGCTGGATCCCAAGCCGGGGAGGATCTTCTCGAGCGAGCTCGCCCAGTATAGCACCCCTGATGTCTTTGTCGAAAAAGATGCTGAGGGCTACAACGTCATCCTCAATGACGACCGCATCCCCCACCTGCGCATCAGCAACCTCTACAAGCAGATGGTCCTGAATCCCGATGCCGACAAGGATACAAAATCATACATACGGGAAAAGATCAAGGGGGGGCAATGGCTGCTGCGCAACATCAGGCAGCGCCAGCAGACGATATACAACATCGCCTCGGAAATCGTGAAGAAGCAGCGGGGATTCTTTGACGAGGGCATTCCCCGCCTCACGCCGCTCACGCTCCAGCAGGTGGCGGATTCTCTGGGCATCCATGAATCAACAGTGAGCCGCGCAATCGCCGGCAAGTATATCCAAACTCCCCACGGCCTCTTTGACATGAAGTATTTCTTCAGCGCGGGTATCGCGTCGGAGGGCGGCGGGAGTGTCGTGACCGGTAATATTAAAACCATGATTCAGCAGATGATCGGCCAGGAAGATCCAAAGAGCCCGCTGAGCGACCAGCAGATAATAGAGAAGCTGAAGGGAAAAGGGCTCACCCTCGCACGGCGCACGGTCACCAAGTATCGGAAGGAGCTCGGGATCCGCTCATCCAACAAGCGCCGCAAGTTTTAATTTTCACCACGGACCTGCCTGCCGGCAGGCAGGGGCACGGAGGACACGGAGAAATAGTAGGAGGTTGTTCAAGCAGCAGGCAGAAACAAAGGGAGCCATTTCGGCTCCCTTCCACTTTCCACTGTTCACTCTTCACTGCAGTACTGGAGCCAGCGATCGGAATTGAACCGATAACCTGCGCATTACGAATGCGCCGCTCTGCCGGTTGAGCTACGCTGGCTATATGTTCACTCGGAAGGAGTTACAGCAAGTGCTCCGGGGACCGAAATGATGCTAGTGTCCATATAGTGTCTATCTTTTCCCACTTTTCGCCCTTCCAGTACCTCAACCGCTTCCCTCTTGCTCTCCGGTGTAGGATGGGCGTATCTCATTGTTGTCTCTATTGAAGCATGGCCCAGGATTTCCTTCACTACCGGAAGGCTTACCCCTGCCAGGACCATCTTGGTAGCCACAGTATGCCTTAGATCATGAAAGCGGCATCTTGCAATCCCGGACCGCCTCAGCGCATTATGAAAAGCCGTCTTCACTGATCCGAAGGATTTACCATTATTGTCGAACACAAATATACCATCTCTCTTGTGCCCATTCAATACCTTACGGACTTCTCCGTTGATAGGTATTTGCCGCTGTTTCCCACTCTTGGTCTTTATCACAGTAATATAGCCATGTGGTAGGTTGATCTGCTCCCATGTGAGATTGAGTATCTCCCCGAGCCTCATGCCGGTGTTTAGGGCAATTATGACTATATCCCTCAAATGACCGTTGCACGAATCCAGAAGCGCCTTAATCTCCTCATCGGAGAGAATCCGCTGCATGAGGTTATCTACTTTATAGAACTGGACCTGCCTGGCGGGATTTTTCTCAGCCCTCCCCCACTTGATTGCCATGTTGAACATGTTTTTCAGGCAGGCGAGTTCCCTGTTCGCGGTGGACATCGGCACATCCCGGGGATCCCTGTCCCTGTACTTGGGCCGCGACAGGATTTCCTGCCGCCTCTGTAACTTGTACTTCTCCACCACCTCCGGAGTGACCTGGTCCAGCCGGTAACTGCCCATCACCCTGTTCAGATGCTTAATGATGTCAATGTCTCTTCTCCATGACCGCTTCGTGGCTTTTGAGTGTTCCAGGTATTGGGTTGAGAATTCTGCAAGCGTGGGACACTTTCGCCGTTTCTTAATCTCAAATCTCCCCTGGAGTATCGCCGCCTTCCGGATGGCAAGCATCTGCTCAGCCTGTTTCTTACTCGGCCCTATTTTCTGCCGGAACCTTATAAGGTCGCAATAATAATCTATGTACCAGTTACCGTTTTTCTTAAAAAGCGCCATAAAAATGTCCCTTTAGCATCATAGTGACCAATATGGTCCACATCGCATGGCGACATCACTATTTTGGCTCAATAGGTCGATATGCCCATTCCCCGTCAACTTGCACTCGTTCAAAAGCTTTGACCCATTCCGATTTGCTTACTGATATGCGCTGACTGAACCATGCAACCATGTTGCTCCCAATCCATCTCAACGGTGGCATAGTAGGCAGCTGTTGCTGTGCCTCTTCAATAAGAAGTCTACCTTCAGCATCGCGTAATAAACGAGCGGCAATGCTATGAGAAGAAATATAGCCTTTGCGGTTACAGCAGGCATGTCGGATAACCCGTGCGATAATAGGAAAGACTATTTCTTGCTTCCAAACAGGAGTCATACAATATCCCTATAAAAAACGGCTCATGACACTTTTTTGTGAAGAATTTGCACGGAGTTAGCGAGACTGCATTTATGAAGCCCGACGTATCCTACTGGCTGGCTTGAGCTTGAGCCTTCAAGGGCTCCGCTCAAGCCAGCCGGACAGGTCAAAAAGGTAGTTTCATGCCGAGGAGTGCAAGAAGTAGGTAAAAAAGAAGGCATCAGGTAGTATATCCTCGCGTTGAAATCCTGCAAGAAATCGACGAGAGGAGCTACCCGATGCGAAGCAATCTTACCACACTTCTCGGTATTCAAAGCTATAGAATTGCCGGCTTGGCTG
>JAPLCX010000031.1 GCA_026392035.1 Candidatus Auribacterota bacterium
TTTCTTCCGAAGAGAGTATAATCTTGAATGGGCTTGTTCTGGGCACAATACGCCTCCTTCTTTGTCTTCGTATTGTGCCGCATCCGTTCTTGAAAAGCAATATTTATATGTCATCATATTTATGATACTGTGTACTTAGGCTGTAGTAACCATCATCGCGGCGAGCATCCTGCCGCACCTTCCTTTTTCCCTCCTATAGGAGAAGAAACGCTGCGGATGGCAGGCGGTGCATAACCCGGGGTTGGTCACATTGTCAACCCCTAGGATCCGAAGTTCCCTTTCGATGCCCTGCCAGAGGTCCAGCGGATAACAGCATGGCCCTATTGACGGGCTTATCACAGCCGCGCAGTCTGCCGGCGCAGTTCCGAACTCGCGCGCCATTCTTTCCACGCACTCAGTGACGATGCGCTTGTCGCTCCCTTCCCTCCCTGAATGAACGAGGGCGATCACATTATTCTTTATGTCCACGATGTACACAATCGGGCAATCGGCGCCATAGGCGATGAGGCATATGCCGGGCTCCCCGCAGATGAGGGCGTCAACTCCCGGCATCTCGATCATCTCGCCTGCCTGCGCGCCACCGATCGTCGCGACGCCTGCTCCATGAACCTGCTCTCCCCACACCATCGCGCGCGCATCGGGGAACCGCTCATCCCTCAGCCGGCGGCACATCTCGACGCGCCTTCTCTTGCCGGGGGCGCATGAATCCATAAACTTCCTCGTCGTGAAGCAGTGGCTCAGCCACTCGATCCCCTGGAGGGATTCGAAAAGGATATGATGCTCCTCGTGAATCGTGGTGTCGCGACCTCCGCTCATCGTACGCCCCCCGGAAGCGCGCAGGCGCCGCATTCACCACACTGCCGCGGGTGGCAGGGGGCAGTCAACTCTCCGCGCACAAACTTTTCGTACTCAGCCCAGAGGTACTCCCTTTTCACGCCGATCCCTATATGCTCCCACGGAAACAGCTCATCCTTGCCGCGCGGGTGCAGTGCGTATTTCTCAATGGCCGCGCGCGGCAGTCGGCCAATGGCGAGATGGCGGGCCAGCGTCCTGTCACCTCTCGCCAGCGCCGCTTCTGCCATCGCCCCTCTGATGCTCTGGTTGCTCAGACGAACCATGGGAATTTTTTCGATCGATTTCCTCAGCAACCGGTATTTTCTCCTCAGCTCGCGCTCTCCCTCCATCCCCGCCCACTGGAGGGGGGTTCTCGCTTTAGGAACGAGCATGCCCACACTGACACGCACAGGGATCCGCGCGGAAATGCCACGCACCTGCTCGACAATCGCCTCGCAATCCTCCCCGGTTTCTCCCTCAATCCCAAGGAGATAGTAGAGCTTGAGCTCTCTCAAGCCGGCGGCCGCGGCGCCTTCCGCAACCCGCATCACATCCCGCGCGTGAATCTCCTTGTTCAGCTTCCGCTGCAGACGCTCCGAGGGTGTCTCGGGCGCGATCGTCAGGCTCCTGAGGCCGCTGCGCGCGAGGATGCCCAATAACCGCTCGCTGACCCGGCCCGCACGTACGCTCGATACGGAGATTCTCCCGCCCCTCCTCACGATCTCATCAACCATCTCTTCCAGGTCGGGATGATCGGTGAGCGAGGGGCCGAGGAGCGCAACGCCGCTGCCAATCGAGAGCGCCCGTGCCGCGGCGTCCATAGCCGCCTTCCGGCTCCTCAGCCTGGGGGCGCGGTACGCGTAGTCCGCGACACAGAAGCGGCACTGTCTCCCGCAGCCGCGCATCAGCTCTACTATGGCCTTATCACCGAATTCGGTCTCCGGCGTGACAATCGGCGCGAGGGCAGGCCATCTGTCCAGTTCCCCGACCCACTGCCTCTCGGGGGCGGTGAGCCCCGGTTCTACCCCCTCCACCGCGAGGAGCTGCCCATCTCCTCCGTAACGCGGCTCATACATGCGGGGTACGTACACTCCGGGAATCCCGGCAAGCGTGCGGAGGAGACGCACCCTCCCCCCTCTGCCGCCCGCCATGATCCGGTCAAAGAGCTTCGCTGAAACAGCCTCAGCCTCGCCGAGCACGAACAGGTCGAAGATATCCGCGAGCGGTTCGGGGTTGAGCCATGCGCAGACGCCGCCGCCCATGATGAGCGGGTGGCGTTCGTCACGCTCGCGCGACGCGAGCGGGATACCCGCGCGCCGCAGAATCTCGATGACATTGAAATAATCCTGTTCGCAGGAGAGCGAGAAACCCACGCAGTCGAAACTCCTGAGGGGACTGATGCTCTCTATCGTATACGTCTGGCTCCCCGGAATAAAAAATCCGCGCTCGCATCGCACACCGTACAGCGCATTGAGGAGGCCGTACACAAGCTGGAATCCCATGCTGCTCATGCCTACATAGTAGGAATTGGGGTAGATGAGGGCGACGGTGCACGCGGCGGGCTGTTTATCCACGCCGCCGCGCTCGAGGGCCCTGAGGCGCTTCAATTCACGGATAACCTTATAATTCATATGAAAGAATGTCAAATGACAAATACCAAATGAGGAATGCCAAATGTCAAAACAGGTTGTGCGAACGCGGGGAGGCGGAATCAATCCGAGCCGAGGATCTTCCGCGACTCATCGAGGTAGATTCCCTGGAGATTCATTTTGAGGCTCTCCTGATTGGGAGAATAGTCCATCGCGGCCTGCTCCGTGACCACCGATGCCCTGACCAATTCAACCAGTGACTGGTTGAAGGTCTGCATCCCCTCATCCCGTCCATCCTGGATGGCATCAGAAAGTTTCTCCAACTTGTTTTCGCGGATGAACTTACGCACAATCGGTGTCCCGAGCATTATTTCAACGGCGGGGACCATCCCCCCCCCTGCTCGCCTGGGCAATAAGCGCTGGCAGATGACCGCCACGAGATTCGCCGCGAGCTGCACCCTCACCTGATCCCGGTCGCTCGCCGGAAAGAAATCCATCACCCGCAGCATCACCTGGGCCGCATCAGGCGAATGCAGGGTGGTCATCACGAGGCGCCCCACATCAGCGGCGGAGAGCACCGCCGCGAAACTTTCACGGTCGCGCATCTCTCCGACCATGATGACGTCGGGGTCCTGCCGCATGACAAAGCGCAACGCCGCAGTGAACGTTCTGGTATCTATCCCCACCTCGCGCTGGTCGATCACCGATCTGTCGTCGGAATAGATATACTCAATCGGATCCTCAACGGTGAGGATATGCCGGCGCGCGTTCGCGTTGATAAAGTTAACCATGGAAGCGAGGGTGGTAGATTTTCCACAACCCGTTGCGCCGCTGACAATGATGATGCCCCTCTCGGCGAGTGCGATCTTCTCGAGTATCGCCGGCAGCCCCAATTCATGGAAATCGGGAATCCTCGTTTTTACGTGCCTCATCACGACGCCCACCATTCCCCTCTGCCGGAATACGTTGGTGCGGAAACGGCCCACCCCCTCGCTCAGGTAGGCGATATCCAGTTCCCCCCTGCTCTGAAAAGACTCCCACTGTTTTTCGCTCACGAGAGATCGCGCGATTCGCTCCACCTCGGCCTGCGTCAGCGCAGCGGCTTCCATGTCAACGAGTCTGGTGTTCAGGCGCAGGATCGGCGGGCAGCCCGCTTTAAAATGAATGTCGGATGCCCCGCGAGCCGCCACCTCTTGCAAAAGTTCCTTTAAAATAATCATTCCGCCTCCCCTCACGATTTATGACTCACCACAGATGAACACAGATAAAGACCGATACGTGTTGCGAAACAGGATGCACACAGATACACACGGATTAAAACGGCATTTTTCGAAACAAGAAACCAATACCTGTTTTTATACCTGTGTTAATCTGTGTGTATCTGTGGTGAAAAATTAATTTGCGTATTTGCCAGACGCGAGCCCTACATAAAAAACAGCCACGGATCATTCACACGCCGCAATCCGTGGCTCATCGAGTAGCGCGACCGGCTGATTCAGATTATTGGTCACAAGAACTTCTTTATGCAGTCTCCCAGCCTCTCTTTTTGCTCCTTTGAGAGACCGACGAAATAGGCGGCCATGTCATACCGGTCACTCTTGGGTGCTCTCTCGCACCCAACCACAACCGCGCTGCATTGCAGCGCTTCAGTCTCTCCCCTGCCGCGGGTCTTGCCGGATGGCGGGAGCACAAGATTCACCGCGATCTCCCTGAACAGGGGGATGTCGCGGTCGGTCTGACAGCGTATTCCATTCTTACTCAGATTGATTTGCTCGCCGAGCACGCGGAAATTGGCCGAACTTATGCTGAATCCCTTCTCACCAGGGCTCTTCGTTGAGAACACCTCTCCCGGATCGTACCTCATGGAGGGGCCGCCTCTCCGCGCGAGCCTCTTCTGCTCTTCCGGGGACAGCCTGTGCTGCACATAGTCGGACAATTCCCGTTTGTCTCTCTGGTCGATATCGGTAAAAAAGATAGCCATGCTGTAGTGGGGCGCGGCGCCGCCCTCTCGCTCGGGCTGGTTCCTCACCACAATCCCGTGGCATTGCACTTTTTTCAACTGCTCACGGCCTCCTCTTTCTTCTTTTGGTATGAGGAGGGTCACGCCGAGTTTGGTGTTCAGCGGGACGAACTTGTCGAGCATGCAGTACGCCCCTGAGGCGCTGATGTTCTTCGTGCTCGCCTCGATGACATCACTCGCCCTCTTTATTTTCAGGGGAACCTTGATGTCGGCCCGCGGCGCTCTCCTGCGCTCTGCGCGCGCTTTCCCTAAGCGTGTGGACGCCATTATGCTTCTCCTTTCACTAGGTATACGCCGCCTCACTGCTGTCTAAAATAAATTACCCTTGGATCTGCCACCTGTAAATTAAAGCTGAACCCCTTTCCATCCGGGTTCCTCGTTGAGAACACCTCTCCCGGATCGTACCTCACGGAGGGGCCCTTTCTCCGCGCGAGCCTCTTCTACTCTTCCGGAGACAGCCTGTGCTTCACATAGTCGGACAATTCCCGTTTGTCTCTCTGGTCGATATCGGTAAAAAAGATAGCCGTGCTGTAGTGGGGCGCGGCGGCGCCCTCTCGCTCGGGCTGGTTCCTCACCACAATCCCGTGGCATTGCACTTTTTTCAACTGCCCACGGCCTCCCCTTTCTTCTTTTGGCATGAGGAGGGTCACGCCGAGTTTGGTGTTCAGCGGGACGAACTTGTCAAGCATGCAGTACGCCCCTGAGGCGCTGATGTTCTTCGTGCTCGCCTCGATGACATCACTCGCCCTCTTTATTTTCAGGGGAACCTTGATGTCGGCCCGCGGCGCTCTCCTGCGCTCTGCACGCGCTTTCCCTAAGCATGTGGACGCCATTACGCTTCTCCTTTCACTAGGTATATACCACCTTTCAAATGTAATGTCAATTCGTGATAATATTTTTGAGCTCCCGTTTGAGAATTTTCCCCGTCCCGGTCCTCGGCAATTTTTCAAGGACGATAATTCTATGAGGGACCTTGTATCCCGCGAGGGACCGCTTGCAGAATTGTATCAACTCTGAAGCCTCTATGCGCGCGCCGTCCTTCAACGACACAAACGCCACGGGCACCTCACCGCGGCGGGGGTCGGGCTTTCCCACGACGGCCGCCTCCGCAACGGAGTGGTGGGTGTAGAGGACTTCCTCAATCTCCCGGGGATACACATTCATGCCATGGAACAGGATCATATCCTTTTTCCTGTCGAGGATATAGATATACCCATCCCCGTCAATCTTCCCTATATCTCCCGTCAGCAGCCATCCGTCACGGATTGTTTCTTTCGTTTCCCGGGGATGGTTGAGATACCCGCACATCACATTTTGCCCCCGCACCGCAATTTCCCCGACGCGCCCCGGGGGCAGTTCTCCCCCCTCACCAGAGACAATCTTGACCGCCACACCCGGGATAGGTTTCCCGACGGATCCAGGCTTGCGAATCCCTTCAAGCGGGTTGATTGAGACCACGGGTGAGGTTTCTGAGAGGCCATACCCCTCCAGGAGAGGAATCTTGACCCGCGCTTCGAAGTTTTTAAGCGTCGCCTCGGAAAGGGGGGCGGACCCGGAAATACACACCCGGAGGCTCATGAATATCCGCAGCCACCAGGGGATGCCCCTCTGAGCGATCACGTCGTAGATGTGAGGGATGCCGATCAGGATCGTCGCGCGTTTGAGAACCATGCTCGTGATGATGTGGGGGATCGAGCGCAGCCTGCTCACCGGAATGATGCCGGCGCCCACGGCGATGGGCATGAGGATGCAGGTGGTGAGCGTGAACGAATGAAACATGGGGAGTATCAGGAGCAGGCGGTCCCTTCTGCTTATCCTGATGCTCATGCCGGAGCTGATGATATTCGACAGCAGATTCCCGTGGGTCAGCATTGCCCCTTTCGGCTTCCCGGTGGTGCCGGACGTATAGATGATCACTGAGAGGTGACTCCGCTTCACGTCCCACCGGGGATTCGAGTCGCTCACTCCCTTGATAAATGCCTCGCACAGCCAGGTATCATTTCCGAGGTCTTCCCTCCCGACGGTTACCAGTGCCCTGAGCGTTGGTATCTCGTCGGAAAATTTCCTCACCACGGGAGCAAATTGATCTGACGTCACGAGAACGGTGGCGGCTGAATCAGCGAGAATTAATTTCAATTCAGGAGCGGTCAGAAAACAGTTGAGCGGGACCACTACAGCCCCTGCCTTAAACGCGCCGAGGCAGGCGAAGATGTAATGGATATCGTTGGCCAGGAGAATGGCAACCCGGTCTGAGGGGACCAGGCCTAACTTCTCGCGAAGCGCGTGCGCATAGCAGTTGGCGATCGCATTCAGATCACGGTAGCTCCACGCGCCCCTCTTTAAAATGAGCGCGCGGCGGCGCGGATAACGGCGGGCGGTCTCCTCGAGCATCTGGCCCAGGCTCTCGCAGCGCTCAACCAGGGCCATCGCGTTCATTATTCGCATTTCAGCCGACCTGCGCGCGATGACGCTCACTCATCGAGGACAACCTTCCCCCAGGGACGCCACAGGGCGGAATGCATCGAGGCGACCTCGGCGCCCTTGTAGTTGAGCGAGACGCGCCAGCTCGCGATGTCGCCGTTCACCGTATTCTGATCGCCAAGGTTCTTCCACACGTACTTGTGCCGTCCTACTGGAAGGTCATTGTACACCTTCTCTGAATAGTGGACCTCGACACCCTTCGGATACATATACTCGAATTTGAGCGTCATCGGTTCCGGCAGCACCTTCTCCGGCCCTTTCGCGACAAAGGCGATCACGTACTCCTCCCCCTGCCTTTCAGGGGGGAGGTACCTCGCGTCATAGCGCCACTTGTCAAGCCCGCCAAGGCCGGTGAATTTGCCTGAGTTTCGCGTCTCCTGAGAATTGATCCCCCTCGCATCGGCGAGCCTCGACTGGCCGTCAATCGCGATGAGTTTGTCCTCCCGTTTCACGAACGCGACATGGAACGACGTGGAAGGCGATTTGTACGGCTCCATCACCGCGGCGCACCCGACGCATACAATCACCGGGGCAAGAAACGTTATCGCACGTAGAACTGATTTCATCGGCATCCTCCAGCGTTATCCCTCTTGCTCTCAACTTCCAGCTTTGGGCTGCTGTTATTATATATCCTCACGGGAACCAATGCAAGCGCGCGCTGTCCCCTCAGCGGAAACTGTCCATGAGAGACCCCAGGGCATTCCCGAAGCGGGCATAGCTCGTGGAGATATTCTCCCGCAACGCGGCCGCCAGGTCAGAGAAACGAAATTCCGGCGATATGAAAATGAGGACCAGACCAAGCACGATTATGTTCATACTGTAGATGATGGTGAGGGAAAACAGATAGCCGTTCTTCTTCACCTCCGCCTGGCCCTTGATGAGCGCGGAAACGGTGAGGATGATATGGAACGCCCATGTGAAGCCGATGAGGAACACAAACGCCGCCGTGAACTGCTGGGGTTCCCAGAAGAGCTTTCCCAGGAAGTAGAGCCCGATCAGGAGGATGGTGTATACGGGGAAAAAGTACGGAGAGAGCGCAATAAAAAAGTTGCCCTTTGTCCCCTCCACCTTGCCCCCCGTGGAGGAGGCGGAGAAACCGGTCACCTCCCCGCGGAAGAGGAGTATCCAGAACGCATGCGTGAGCTCGTGGCCGAAGACGTAGCTCTTGATGGGCTGCTGAAAAATCGTGAATATGAGAAGGAACATGCCCAGGCCCACCAGGAACCACAGCTGCGACTTGAGAGGGCCGAGGAGGTCGTGATAGAACGCGAGCGTCGCCCCGGCACAGGCGGGGATAAGAAACAGGCCGATGCAGAATTTGATGAGCCTGAGTAAAAACTGTAGCAATTTCATGGATGTCAGGCCCTCGCAATAGGGTCGCTTAAATATATCTCATTCCACTTCCCAGATCAACCCATAACTGCGGCTGAAATTCCTCTTGGATACAAACTGAGGGAGTATGCTCCGTGTGATAGAAACGGAGCAGCGTGTTCTTCTAAAAAACCCGGCAGTGAGTAGTCGCGCTTCTTTTAAGAATACTCCCATCGGATGCAAAAGGTTAAATTGTGGACGTGGGGGATTGTATCTATCAGTGGAAGCGATGAAGAATAATTACCACATTAGCCAGTAACAAGTGCAACACTTTCCAGTCGAGCTATGCCTTCTGTGGACAGCAGGTTGGTTAGTGGGTGGTATTGTGGCAGAAATGGGGCTTGGAGGCAACCCAAAGGTGGAGATTGTCAAAGATCGTTTAGAAATGTCACATCGAGTGCTCTCCCTCTCCCACCAATGAATGGGGGGAGAGGGTCGGGGAGAGGGGGGTAGAAAAGGTTTCCTTACCCTCCCCGAGACAGCCGCTGTGCGGGAAAAACGCGCGCCTCGATTGAACACTGATTGCTCCCCCCGTCTAAACGGCCCTACAACGAACGATCTCTCATCCCGGTGAGGCTGCCGGCCTGGCCTGAACGGGCGGTGTCATCACAAGAAATCAACAGGTACATAGTCCGTCAGCCCCGCTCATCACAGGGCGACGCCAGGGAAGGCATGCAAAACCTCCCGCGGCGTGTGCCACCCCAAACATTTCCTCGGGCGGTCGTTCAAGTACCGATCAATTCCGGCCGGCTCCGGGTTGCCGATGGTTGCGAACGATGATCGCTTCGGGTGCAATCGGCGGATCAGGCCGTTCGTGTTCTCGTTGGTCCCACGCTCCCACGAATGATACGGATGCGCAAAGTACACATCCATCGCGGTCGCTTCAGCCATTTGCTTGTGAAGCGCGAACTCCTTGCCGTTGTCAAACGTGATCGTCTGTTGCGCCTTCTTCGGAATCGAGTCAAACAGATCCGCAACCATTGCGCTGACTCCCTCTGCATCCTTGCTCTGCACGCGTCCAACCAGCGAAAACAGCGCCTTGCGCTCGTCCCGCTGTGGAGTAGATACTGAGACCCGTATAAATAATACAACATATCATGCGTTTAGAATTGCCCATAGGATAGGCTAAATTAAAACTTGAGCCATTTTATTTATTATACCGGTTCTCTTCAAAGCTGTGTGGGTTTGATTTTGTAAAGCAATCCAGGATACCTCCCGTCCGCCTGAGGCGGACAAAAATCAGACCTGCCCGCCTTCGGCAAAGAGGCAGGGATTAATAAGATTTACCCACACAAAACGGAAGAGCACCTTAATACTCAACGGCCGGAGGGTGTTGGAGTTGCCTGCAACGTCTACAACTTCTATCGAGCCACTGAGAAAGCTACCCGCGCGATATTGCTAAATAGGTCCCTCAGTGTGCCCTGGGGCGGGCTGTAGAGCGCGGCGGATAATGCGTAGCTGCCCGGCGCGACGTTCCTGGGTATCCGCCAGAGTAAACAGGTGGCGCATAGTCATCTGCTGCATCGTGACGTTCCTGTACACAGGCACCACCGCACGAGTCCATGTCCCGCGCCGCGTCAGATAGAAACGCATGCCGTTTGGCAATTCAGCCCAGAAAAAGACATCGCCTTTGTTGGCGTAGGGGAAGACGCCCCTCTGAATAGAGCAACTCACATCAATGGAGGAACCTACCCTGTAGCCGCTCTTGTCGGTATAGAGATTGATAAGGGAGCCACCCGTCCCGGAGGGCGGGCCACCGCGGGGGTCGTTGGCTACCGCCGGCCGCACTCCGCAGCCGATATCGTACACCACTTTCTGCGTTATGTAGTTCCCCATCGCGTCGTAGATCTCGAACCTCCCCTTCCCCGACGACCATTGCCCGCTGCCCACGACGATCTCATCATAATCCTTTGCCGCGGCCTCTCGTACTGGGGATAACGTCGCCCGCGGCAACCCAGATCTCTCCCTTTACCTGATAGCGGGTGAACGTATAGAAGGACCTCAGCAGATCTCCCTGGCCGTTCAGGACAAAAACACCGGAGGCCCCCACCACCCCCACGCCCACAATGATCTCGTCTCCGCTCCCGGGAGCCACATCTCCGCCCGCCACCGAAAAACCGCTCAGGAAGCTGGCGCCCAGGTAGCGGCTGAGGTCGAGCACCCTGATGAGGCTGCCGTCGACACCGCTGTATATCAGTATCGTCGGAGGCCCTGCCTTTAAATAGGGTATGCCGCGCGGT
>JAPLCX010000032.1 GCA_026392035.1 Candidatus Auribacterota bacterium
TGGCATTCAAGAATCAAACGAGCTTATAGACAACACGCCGGAATGAGACAGATTCATAAAATCCAATTCTTAAGGTGGTTTTCATGGTTCAAAAACCAACAAAAAACCAACAATCTATGAGTATTTCACCCATTGCGAGGAACGCAGTGACGAAGCAATCTCAACTCATTGGGCAGCAGGAGATTGCTTTTCCCGCCAAGGCGGGATCGCAATGACCATGGCAGAAAGTGTAAAAATAAAGTGCTCCCATTAATACATGTTGCCGCGTCGGAGGTTGAGTACCACGAGACGGCGAATCGGCGCGTCGGAGAACCGGCGACGTAAAGGCTTCAAAGTCGCCCCCTCGCCGTTTCGCCTCTCGCCGTCTCAATTCTTTACCCCGCCAGCCTCACGCTCGACTCGCCGAGGAGCGCCTCAACCTTTTTCACGAGATCGAGTGAAGGGGTGACCCGGAACTGGCTGCCGGCGCGCATGAGGACGCGCTCGCCCGTTCCCGCGGTGAAATCGAGAATCACGGGGCACGTTCCCCCCGACGCGACGAGGAGCCTCTTCAGCTCCTCGAGCCTCCCGTGCTCGATATCCGAAATGTACACGCTGATGTGCATCGCGGTGGTGTACCACTGCCGGGCCTCCGCGAGCGGTACCACCTCCGACACGATCACCTTCGGGCTCTCCTCCTTGAGATCGACCCTGCCCGTGACGAGCACCGCGGCCTCCTCAGTGATCTGGGCGCCCACCTTTTGGTACGCGCGCGGGTACACCAGCAACTCTACGGTCCCCGCGATGTCTTCAAGCGTCGCGATCGCCATTTTTTCGTTCTTACGGCGGGTGTAGGTGAGCCTGAGCTTTGTGATGATCCCGCCGACGCGCGCCGTCGCCCCACCCTTCAGGCTGGAGAGGGTCTTCGCGTCAGCCGTGGCAAATTGCGTGATCTCCTTCTCATATTTTTCGAGGGGATGGCCGCTCACGTAGAATCCCAGGAGCGACTTCTCCATCGCGAGGAGCTGGTTCTCAGGCCACTCCGGCACGTCGGGCATCTCCTCAGCCCGACCGCTCGTCTTCCCCGCGCGATCAAGGACATCAAAGAAGGAAGACTGTCCGCGCCTCTGATCCCTCTGGGCCCCTGCCCCGCGTTCGAGGGCCTGCTCGACCGCCGCCATCAACTGAGCCCTCCTGTATCCGAGGCTGTCAAACGCGCCGCCGCAGATCAGGCTCTCAAAGACCTTCTTGTTCACCAGCCTGAGGTCCACCAGGCACGCGTACTCATACATGCTCGTGAACTTGCCGTGCGCCTCGCGGGCGGAAATGATCGATTCGACCGCCCCGCTCCCGACATTCTTGACCGCCGCGAGGCCGAAGCGGATCGAATCGCCCACCACCGTGAACCGGGAATAGCTCTCGTTCACATCGGGGGGGAGAATCTTGATCCCGATCCTCTTGCACTCGGCGATATACTCGGCAATCTTGTCCGTGTTGTCAATTTCACTCGAGAGCAGCGCCGCCATGTATTCCACGGGATAGTTGGCCTTGAGGTACGCCGTCCGGTAGGCGATGAGGGCGTACGCGGCGCTGTGGGATTTATTGAAGCCGTACTCGGCGAATCTGGCCACCAGGTCAAAGATCTCTTCCGCGACAGACTTCTTAATCCCCTTTTTCACCGCACCGCGGACAAATGCCTCCTGCTGCTTCTCCATCTGATCGACGATCTTCTTCCCCATGATGCGGCGCAGGTTATCCGCCTGCGGCATCGTGAAACCCGCGATCTCGTGCGCGATCTGGATCACCTGTTCCTGGTAGAGCATGACCCCGTACGTATCCCTGAGGATCGGCTCAAGGGCGGGGTGATTGTACGCGATCGGCGTCTGTCCGTGTTTGCGGGCGACGTAATCGTCCAGCATGCGCATCGGTCCAGGCCTGAAGAGGGCGAGCAGGGCGATGATGTCCTCGAAGCGGTCGAGACCTATCTTCTTCGAGAGCTCGCGCATCCCCGCGCTCTCAAGCTGGAACACCCCCACCGTGTCCGCGCGGTTGAGCAGATCAAATGTGGGGCGGTTGTCGAGGGGCACCGCCTCCCAGTCAATCTTCACTCCCCGCGTTCTCTCGATGATCTTGACCGCATTGTGCAGCACCGTGAGCGTCCGGAGGCCGAGGAAATCCATCTTGAGGAGCCCGATGTCCTCAACCGATTTCATGGCGTACTGCGTGATCGGCTCATCGTTCGTGCCCCTGCAGAGGGGAAGGTATTCGGTGAGCGGCCTGTCGGCGATCACCACCCCCGCGGCGTGGGTGGACGCGTTGCGGGCCAAGCCCTCCAGAGAAAATGCAAGCTCGATGAGCCGCTTGACCTGAGGATCCGCCTGCTGCAGCTTCTTAAACTCCGGCTCCATCTCGATCGCTTCCGAGAGCGTGATCCTGGGATCGTTGGGCACGAGTTTCGCGATTCTATCCACGTCTCCGTAGGGCATTCCCAGCACGCGGCCCACATCCCGGAGCACCGCCTTGGCCTTCATGCGGCCGAAGGTGATGATCTGAGCGACGTTCCCGGAGCCATAGCGGTGCGATACATAGTCCACCACCTCTCCGCGGCGGTCATAGCAGAAATCGATGTCCATGTCCGGCATGGTGACCCGGTCGGGATTCAGAAAGCGCTCGAACAAAAGGTTGTACCGCAGCGGGTCGATGTCAGTGATGCCGAGCGTGTACGCGGCGATCGAACCTGCCGCAGAACCCCGGCCGGGGCCGACGGGTATGTCCTGGTTCTTTGCCCAGGTGATAAAGTCCCACACGATCAGGAAATAGCTCGCGAAATTCATCCGCTCGACAATGCGCAATTCCCTTTCGAGGCGCTGCCGCACCGCGGGCGTCTGCTCTGGGTACCGCCGCGCGAGCCCGGCGAGGCAGAGTTCGCGAAGGTACCCCATGCGATCCTTCCCGTCGGGGGGCTCGTACTCGGGGATGTGATAAAGCTGAACGCCCCGCTCATCGCGGAAATCGAGCTCCAGGTTGCACTTCTCAACGACCTCGATGGTCCGCGCGAGGGATTCAGGAAACTCCCCCAGGGCCTCGGCCATCTCCTCCGCTGATTTAAAGTAGAATTCACCGCCGGAGAACTTCATCCGCTGCTCGTCGATGAGCGTTTTGCCTGTCTGGATGCAGAGGAGGACGTCATGGGCGAGCGCGTCTTCCCTCCGCATATAGTGGACGTCGTTCGATGCGAGGAGCGGGATGCCGAGCCGCTTGGAGATCTCCGAGAGACCGCGGTTCACCGTTTTCTGCTCGGGGATGCCGTGATTGTGCAGCTCCAGGTAAAAATCGCCGCTGTTGAAGAGCTCCTTGTATTCACCCGCCACGCGCTCCGCCCCCGCGACATCTCCCTTCAGAATAAGGTGCGCGATCTCGCCCTTGAGGCATGCGCTCGCCCCGATCAGACCGCGGCTGTGGGACGCGAGCAGCTCTTTGTCTATCCTCGGCCTGTAGTAGAACCCCTCAAGGTGCGCAATGGAGGAGAGCGTGAGGAGGTTCCGATAGCCTTCGAGGTCCTTGACCAGCAGGAGGAGGTGGAAGGAGGCATCTTTGATGCCGGCTGTCTTGCGCTCGGTGCGGCTGCCGGGAGCCACGTACATCTCCTGGCCGATGATCGGCTTCACGCCCTCCGCCATCGCCTTCTGATAGAACTCAAGCGCTCCGCCCATGAACCCATGGTCGGTCAGCGCGAGGGCCGGCATCCTGAGTTCGCGTGCCCGCGCGACGAGGTTCCGGACCGGGCAGGCGCCATCGAGCAGGCTATACTCGCTGTGGATATGGAGATGCACAAAACGCGAGTGCTGCATGACAGAAATACCTCTATTCTTTAACCGTCGATTATGCAGATTATCGTACAGCCACTGATGCACGCGGACTTGACTATTGATATTTTAGATACGCAAAGCCCACGAGCACCTGATTGACCCCGCCCGGCGGGGTTAATCAGAGAGATCAGGTGCAAACAGGAAAGCTGCGAAGCTATTGATATATTCACATTAGAAGCAAGCCCCGCCGTGATCCGTGATAATCCGCGCAGATCCGCGGCTAATCATTTGGCAATTAAGCTTCGTGTGCTCCGTATTCCTGCCTGCAGGCAGGCAGGTCCGTGGTGGAAACATGCCCTTTATTTATCGCGCTGCTCCCTGGTGGCGGCGATCGCCAGCCGCGTGAGGCCATGCGCGCGCGCCAGACTCATCACCGTGACCACCCGCCCATGGCTCACCTCACGGTCCGCATCGAGCACGAGGAGTGTATCCGGCGCGACGGCCGCGAGCCTCGCGATATTCTCCCCCAGTGCCTCCTGCGTCACGCCCTCCCCCTGCCAGTACAGCGCGCCGGATTTATCAATCGTGACCCTGATCGCTCTCCCCTGCTCTATCGCTGCGGCAGAGGATTGCGGGAGGCTCACCCTGAGCACGGTGGGTAAAATCATGGAAGAGGAGAGCATGAAGAACAGCAGCAGGAGCAACACGCAATCAATGAGGGGCGCGATATCGAGCTGCCCCCGCGCTATTTCACAACGTCTTTTGAAGATCATCGTGCGCTTCTAAAAATGAAGCCCCCCTGCGCATGGTACCCATGCTGTTACAGGATCCCTCCCTCCCCGCGAGCGGGCGTCCCGCTCAGCGGGACGGTCTTCCGGCGAACGGAGAAATCAAACGGAGATTGCGATGACCGCGTTGGTGCGCCCGTGCTCACCAACGCGCACGCGGATCGCCGCGTTCATCTGGAATCAGCGAATCACACAACGGTTTTTCTCCCGGTCAGCCTTTTCACAATCCAGTAGGATCCCGCCGCGATCGCGATAAATGAAATGCCCCCGACCCCTCCCACCCACCGGGAAATGATCGCCGCGATCGCGAGGGCGGTTACCAGGGGCATCCAATCCGCTTTGGTAAATACCTTTTTATCCTTCATGTGCTGGCTCCGGTACAGGAGCACGATCCCGATGCCGCTGAAGACAATATTGGGCAGCCAGGCCGCGGCCCACGGCAGGAGCGTTCCCCTTCGCCCCAGGGCGAGGCTCAGCATCAGGAAGGTATAGTACGACATGAAAAGTGCAATGCTCATACCGACGCTCCCCGCCGCGCCTCCGCGAGAAGCCCCCACCGCGAGCGGGATGGAGATGAGGAAAATCATGATCCCGACAAACGGGAAGGCGATCTTGTAGCGAAGGTCAACGAGCTTGCGCCCATAGATATCGGAATCGGGGGGATAAAACGCCATGTTCCGGCTCAGCTCGCGGTAGCTCATCGAGACCGAGTCCTTCTGACTGCTCAGAAAATCATCCGGTTTTTCATTGAACGCGAACCGCCGTTTGGTGAACCCCTCCTCCGTGCCGCGGATGCGCCCGCTGCTGTCGTATCGTTGGATTGTCCCGTCAACGAGCCACCATTCCCCGTCAAGAAAAGAAGCCCTCGCCGCGGAGATCTTCTCGATCACCTGGCGGTTCTGCAGGTTGCGGACGCTCACCTCGTAGATGGTCTGGCTCCCCGCCTTCCAGCGCCCCGCCCAGGCGCGTTCCGCGAGCGGGTTGTAGAACGCGATCGGCTGCAGTTTCTGCTCGTCTTTATTGCGGCTATGCTCCTCGATGAGCTTTTCAGATTTGGCATACGCCTCCGGGGCGAAGTTATCGTTCAAATAGAAGAGGAGCGCCGTGAAGAGCACGCCCAGGATCAAGAAGGGGAGCGTGATCCTGTACATGCTGATGCCGGTGGCGCGCATCGCCGTGATCTCACTGTGCCTGCTGAGCGAGCCGAGACAGTAGATCACGGCGAGCAGGATCGAGAGGGGGATGACGTTGACCAGCACGAGCGGCAATTGGATGCGATAGTACGTGATGAGCATGGACAGGGGTATCTTCTCCTCAATATAGTTGTCCAGGTGCGCGGAGAGATCGTAGATCACGTACACAAGGAGAAACGCCGCGAGGCAGTACACGAGCGGGACGATAAACTCGCGGATAAGGTAGCGATCGAGAATCTTCATCATCCCTCATCTCCTCGACAGGCGGTAGGTGAGCGCCGGGCCGAGCACCGCAAAAACGATATTGGGGACCCAGAGGAGCAGATACGGATGCAGCTCGCTCCTGGTCTGCAGCGCCTCCACGCAGATAATGAACGAGTAGTTGAGCGCCACGAGCATGAGGCTGATGGCCCCGCCGATCGACGTCTCGGCCCTGCGGGTGGTAATGCCCAGCGGCATCCCGATCAGCACGAACGCGAGCGGGCAGAAGGTGAACACAAACCGCTCGCTCATTTCGGTGAGCATCATGCTGATCCTTCGCCTGATGTCCCTCTTCATCATGGGGCTCGCCCCGGCGAGCATCCCCCTGAACCGCTTCAGCCTTCCGACCAGCTCAACGATCGTATAGTCGGACATCTTCTTGGGAACTCCGGCCTCCTCTTCCTCGATCCCCATCTTCACGATGTAGGTCTTGAACGTCGCGGAGATCGACGTAGCCTCTCCCTCCTTCCGCGGTTCCTCCATGGTGCCGTCATAGAGCTTGAAAATAATCTGGCCTCCGGTATCCGAGGCGATCTCGCCGCTGCTTGCCTTGATGAACCGCGTACCCGCGTCCAGCAGTTTTTCATAAATGATGACGTCTTTAAAAACCTTTTTGTCTTTCTGCCCGATGTAAAACTGATACGGTTTGAAGTAGTCGATGAATACCCCCGGCTCCAGGAGCGCGGAAGGGCTTTGTTCCCCGACCTGGTAACGCAGGCGCCTCAAGGCGTAGTGCGCCCGGGGGGAAATACTCGCGTTCACCACCCAGCATACCGCGGTGAGGGCGACGGCGATCGCAATCCCGGTCTGAAAAATCTTATAGTAGCTTATGCCGCACGCCCGCATGGCGGTAATTTCGTTGTCCGCCGAGAGCCGCCCAAAGCTCAGGAGGCACGCGGTGAGGATCGCCATGGGGATGGAAAACGAGAGGAGGTACGGGATGAAGCTGAGGAAGAGCCTTATGATCAGGCCTGTGGCGACGCCGCGCTCCAGCAGTTCGAGAAGCCTGAGCACGTTCCCCATGAGCAGGATGAAGGTGAAGACTACGAGGGCGATAAAAAAGTTTCTGAGCAACTGACCCCCGATATACGAGTGAAGAATTTTCACGATGGAAATTTCCCCTCGCCCTCTCCGCCTTCAGAGGAGATCTCAATAACCGCCGTGGCCCCGAGTTCCATGTCGAGCACGATGCTATTCACGCGGGAGACGAGGTAATTGTAGGCAACATACGAGGGGATTGCCACCACGAGCCCGGCCGCGGTGGTGAGCAGCGCCTCCCAGATCCCTCCCGCAAGATCCCCCGGGTTGACGACGCCGCCATGGAGCTGGATCTGCTGAAAAGCCCTGATCATGCCGGTCACCGTTCCCAAAAGTCCCAGCAGGGGGGAGACATGGGCAACCGTCGCCAGCACCGGCAGATTCTTCTCCAGGAGGGGGATCTCGTGCACACCGGCATCCTCGACAGCCCCCTTGATCTCCGCGCGGCTCCTCCCCCGGGCGCTCAATGCGGCGCGAAGAATTGACGCGACAGGCCCCGGCGTCGCATCACAGAGGGCGACCGCCTCCTCGGCCTTGGATTCGGCGAGGAGCGCCCTGACCCGCTCCATGAATGCGCGGCCATTGACCCCCGCGCGGGAGAGGTGGAAGAGGCGCTCGATAAATACCGCGAGGGCAAGAATCGAGCAGCCCAGGATGGGCCACATAACCGGCCCCCCCTTCTCCAGCAGTAGTAGTCCGTTCACTCCCTTCGTCCCCCTCCGATCGCGCGATGGCACTCGCCACTGCCCCGCACTGTGTCATCACTATACCGATTGGCCCGCCGCAGGGCAAGAAAATTTTCCCGAGGGGCGCCGAAAGTGATACCATGGTGCGCTCCGAGTCCATGCTTCGTCCGGTGAGCCCATGCATGACGCAACCCCCCGCGCAGTCATAACTGATTTTTTTCAAAAAAGAGAGGCGAGCCATCGGGTGGATGTCCTCGTCCTGCTCATTCTCTTCGGCGTGGCCCTCTTTCAATCCCTTGGGAGGCTCCCGCTCATCGAGCCGGACGAGGGACGCTACGCGGAGATACCGCGGGAGATGCTCGAACACAACGACTTCCTCACCCCGCGCCTCAACTACGTGAAGTATTTCGAGAAGCCCCCGCTGTATTACTGGCTGAACTGCATCTCGTTCAGCCTGTTCGGCCAGAACGAATTCGCCTCGCGTTTCTTCAGCGCCCTGTCCGCGCTCCTCGGGATTCTGCTCACCTACCAGATCGGCCGCGCGGTATTCGGGAGGAGAGAGGGCCTGCTGGCGGCCATGGTCCTCGGCACCTCCATGGGCTACCTTGTCCAGGGGAGACTCAACACTACCGATATGGCGTTGAGCCTGTTCATGACGGCAACCCTCGGCTTCTTCCTCCTGGCTTCCGGACAGGATGCGCACAGGCGGACCCTCTACTTTTACCTCTCCTCCGCATGCGCCGCCCTCGCGGTGCTCACCAAGGGGCCCATCGGGATCATTCTCCCTGGAGCTATAATCGCTCTCTACCTTGCAGCTGGAAACCGGTGGAGCTCCCTGAGAGTGATTCCACGTGCGCGGGGAATCGCCATCTTCCTCCTCCTGTCCGCTCCCTGGTTCATTCTCGTGTCAATCAGGAATCCGGAGTTCCCCAGGTTCTTTTTTGTCACCATGCACCTGCAGCGCTTCCTCGCCCCCGATGAGCATTTCAAACCCCTCTGGTTCTTTATCCCCATCCTGCTGGGATTCATGTTCCCCTGGTCGTGCTTCTTGCCGGCTGCCGCCAGCCGTTTCTGGAATGGGAGGGGCGAGAACGGAGCAGCGTGCCGCTCTTTCCTCTGGCTCTGGCTGATCGTCATCTTCTGTTTCTTTTCCCTCTCAAGGTCAAAGCTTGTCACCTACATCCTTCCCTCCTTCCCCGCGGTCGCGCTCCTCGTCGGCCAGGGGTTGTCCGGCGCCTGTGACGGCAATTTCAAAATCATCCGCCGCCAGGCGTATGCCGTGTGCCTCCTTCTCATAATCGGTGCGA
Source organism: Candidatus Auribacterota bacterium (assembly GCA_026392035.1). Lineage (NCBI taxonomy): Bacteria > Pseudomonadati > Candidatus Auribacterota > Candidatus Auribacterota bacterium. The sequence goes on from JAPLCX010000032.1 coordinate 9,062, forward strand.
TCGGCATTGCGCTCTATCCTATGCTGGTCGCCACTCCACGGATCGCGCTGCATCACTGCGCCGTGATCGGCATGCTCCTCCTCGCGGAGGGGCTGCTCTGCCTCACCGCGGCCCGCAGGGGGGACACGGTGAAGCTCGTTATGGTCCTCTGCGCGATGTCGTATATCCTTGGAATAGTGGCGCCGCCCGGCGCATTCGAAATACTGGCATCAGAAAAATCAGAAAAGAAATTGGGACTGCTCGTCAGGGAACGGGCGTCACCCGAGGCGCTGGTGGCAAGTTATGGCTGGTACGATCAGGATCTCCCCTTTTATACACAGCGGAGGATCGCCGTGGTCGGCACGCGCGGCGAACTCGCATTCGGCAGCCGGCAGGAGCGCGGTTCTGCCTGGTTCCCCAGTTACGGTGAGTTCTCCCGGTTATGGGATTCAGGGCGCCCGATTTTCCTTCTGATCAAAAGGAGGGATATGCCGCTTTTCGACAAATCGGTAAAGGCGCCAATCAGGGTCCTGGGGAGGGAGGCGAAGAACGTGTTGATCACCAACCAGAAATAGATCTGATCGGGCATGCCTGTCTACAGCGATGGCGCGCGCGGGCATGGGGTTTTTAATTTATTATCCGGTGCTTTACCCCAGGTACTTTTTCAAATACCTTCCCGTGTGCGACCGCTCACATGACGCGATCAGCTCCGGAGGCCCCTCGGCGACGATAAAGCCGCCCTCCTCACCCCCTTCAGGGCCGAGATCGATAACCCAGTCCGCGCACTTGATCACCTCCATGTTGTGCTCCACGACGAGCACGGTGTTGCCTGCCCCCACGAGGCGCTGGAGGACATCGAGCAGCTTGTGGATATCGGCGAAGTGGAGGCCCGTGGTGGGCTCATCGAGAATGTACAGTGTGCGCCCCGTGGCCACCATGCCGAGCTCCCGCGCGAGCTTGACCCGCTGCGCCTCGCCGCCCGAGAGGGTGGTGGCCGATTGTCCGAGCTTGATATAGGAGAGCCCGACGTCGTTGAGAACCCCGAGCCGGCGCGCGAGGACGGGGATGTTCCGGAAGAAGAGGAGCGCCTCGTCGACGGTCATTTCCAGTACATCGGCAATATTTTTTCCCTTGAAACGGATCTCCAGCGTCTCGCGGTTATAGCGGCGCCCGCCGCACGCCTCACACGTTACGTACACATCCGGCAGGAAATGCATCTCGACCTTGAGCAGGCCGTCGCCGCGGCAGGCCTCGCAGCGCCCCCCCTTCACATTAAAACTGAAGCGCCCGGGCCCGTACCCGCGGGCTTTCGAATCGGGGTGGCGCGCAAAGAGGTCGCGGATATGCGTGTAGATCCCGGTGTAGGTGGCGGGATTGGAACGGGGCGTGCGGCCGATCGGTGACTGGTCTATCACGATCACCTTGTCAATCATCTCCAGTCCCTTCAGCCCGCGATGCTTCCCCGGGATCGGACGAGAGCCGTAGAGCTCCCGATCGAGGGCGCGCCTCAGGGTATCATCAACGAGGGAACTCTTGCCGGCGCCGGAAACACCGGTGACCACGCAGAAGAGCCCTATCGGGATGCGCACGTCGATATCTTTAAGATTATTGTGGGACGCGCCCAGGATTTCGAGTCGGCGAGACGGCGCGATGGCGCGCCGCCTTTCAGGCACGGATATGAAATGTTCCCCGGAGAGATACCGCCCGGTGAGCGAATCGGGAGCGTCGATAAGTTGTTCCACTGTTCCCTGTGCTACCACCCGCCCGCCGTGGACTCCCGCCCCCGGCCCGAGGTCAACAACGTGGTCGGCGGCCCTGATGGTCGCCTCGTCGTGCTCGATGACGATCACCGTGTTGCCCTGGTCGCGCAGTTTCATCAGCGTCTGGAGGAGCCGCTCATTGTCCCGCAGATGCAGGCCGATGCTCGGCTCGTCCAGGACGTAGAGCACGCCCACGAGCCCCGCGCCGATCTGCGTTGCGAGCCGCGTCCGCTGGCCCTCCCCTCCCGAGAGCGTGGAGCTCTCCCGGTCCAGCGCGAGGTAGTCCAGTCCCACGTACTCCAGGAAGCCGAGGCGCTCCCCGATCTCCCTCAGGAGATCCGCCCCCACCAGGCGGCCCCGCGAATCCAGTTGTATCCCCCCCACAAAGGCGAGCGCGTCACTGACGGCCATCGAGGTGAAATCGCTGATGGATTTACCCGCCACGGTCACCGCCAGGGCCTCCGCTCTCAACCTCCGGCCACCGCACGCCTCACAGGTCGACTCTCTCATGAATTCCTGCAGCTTTCCCCTCACGTAGGCGCTCTCCGACTGCCGGAAGCGTCGCTCGAGGTTATTGATGATGCCCTCGAAGGGAGCCTTCCGGACGAAGGGCCGACGGCCGCGCCAGTAGCGGAGGGTGATCGGCTCATCGCCCGAACCGCCCAGGAGGATCTCCTGCCACCGCTTCTCAAGCTTTTTAAATGGCACGTCGAGGCTGAAGCCGTAGTGCCTGGCGACGGCCCTGAGGAGGCTCTTGTAGTAGATGATGAGAGACCGGCCGCCATACCTCAACGGGGCGATCCCGCCGGCGGCCACCGTCCTCCTGGGATCGATCACCAGATCGAGATCGAACACAAGGCGGCGCCCCAGGCCATGGCACGCGGGGCACGCGCCGTGGGGGCTGTTGAATGAGAAGCCGGCGGGGCCGAGGTCCGCGTAGCTCAGGCCGCAGTCCGGGCAGAGCATCCGCTCGGTAAAAACCGTCTCTGCCGGCGGCGATGTCCTCACCGCGAGCGCCCGCCCCTCGCCCATCCGGAGGGCGAGCTCCATTGAATCGGTCAACCGGTTCTTGATCTTTCCGCTCACCGTGAGACGGTCAATCACCAGGTCGATGGTGTGCGCTTTACGGGCGTTCAGTTTCCCCACCTTCGCGAGCTCCGAGAGCGCCCCGTCAATCCGCACGCGGATGAACCCCTCCTGGGCAAGCCTTCCGAGGAGCTCGGCGTGGGTCCCCCTCGCGCCCTCAACCATCCGGGCGAGCAGATGGAAGTGGGTCCCCTCGCCCCACCCGAGGAGCTCGTCAACCATCTCCTGCACCGTCCGCCTCCGGAGGGGCTTCCCGCACCTGACGCAGTGGGGAACGCCGAGCCGGGAATAGAGTACGCGGAGGTAGTCGTGGATCTCCGTCGCGGTCGCGACCGTCGAGCGGGGCGTGGCGCCGAGGGGGCGCTGCTGGATGGCGATCGCGGGTGAGAGCCCCTCGATATGGTCCACGTCGGGCTTCTGCATCTGCTCGAGGAACTGCCTCGCGTACGCCGAGAGGCTCTCGACGTACTTGCGCTGTCCCTCCGCGTAGATCGTGTCGAGGGCGAGCGAGGATTTTCCCGAGCCGGACACCCCCGTGATGACGATCAGCCTGTTGCGCGGGAGTTCGAGATCAACGCCTTTGAGATTGTGTTGCCGCGCGCCGCGGATGATAATTTTGTCCATGGGAGCCATTATACCACAGGCAGGGACCCTTCCGCGGCGAGCGAGGAGATGGAGACGGGGGGATAACCAGTATAGGGCCCCCTTACATCATGGCGGCGTCGGCACGGCCTAGAAAGCGTAGAGCCTGTTGTCGTCCGACCCTACATATACCGTGCCGGAGCCTATCGCCACGGAGGAGACGACGGGCTCGGCCGTGCGGTAGCTCCAGAGGAGCGCTCCAGTGGATACATAGCTGTAGAGCACATTGTCTTCCGATCCCACGTACACCGTCCCGCTCACGCTGAGCGCGGGCGATGAGGAGATGTCTCCCGAGGTGGCATAGCTCCAGTACCGGGCTCCGTTCTGTCTCAGCGCGTAGAGCCTGTTGTCCGTCGATCCCATGAACACCGTGTCGACGGCCACCGCCGCCGATGAAATGATCGGCTCTCCCGACCTGTAGCTCCAGAGGAGCTTCCCCGCGAAGTCCATGGTGTAAAAGACGTTGTCCCCCGACCCGATATAAACCGTGTTGGTCGAGCTCAGCCCCGGAGAGGCGGAGATGTCACCGGCGGTCCTGTAGCTCCAGTAGAATCCGCCGTCGCGCCACAGGCCGAGGATGCGGTTGTCGTTTGACCCCACGTACAGGGTGTTGTCGCTCACCGCCGGAGATGACTCGATCGTACCGCCCATCCTGTAACTCCACAGCAGACCGCCATTCGAAGCAAGCGCATAGAGCCTGTCGTCTTCAGAGCCCACGTATATCTCCGCATCCGCCGTGGTAACCGCAGGAGATGACGAGATGCTCGCGGCGGTCCTGTAACTCCAGGCGAGCGAAGCATTCTGCGAGAAGGCGTAGAGACGGCTGTCGTCAGACCCCGTATAGACCCGCGAGGCGTCTATCGCCGGGGAGGAGGAGATCAAACCCGCGGTTCTGTAGCTCCAGAGGAGACCGCCGCCGGAAGACATGCAGTAGAGGCAGTTATTTTCCGAGCCTAGATAGACGGTGTCCGTGACGCTCACCGCCGGGGAGGATGACACATTTGCCGCGAGATTGCAACTCCATCTCAGCGCGCACCGCTCCGCCCCCTCGACAACGGTTACGCCCGTCCGGTTTGAGTTACAGTGGAACATCGGCCAGATGGCATAGTCGTTGAAATCGGGGGTCTCGCTGTCATCCGTTGAATAAGCCCCGTCGCTCAACGTGTTCGTGTTGGGTCCCTCGTTCCTGAAGGTGTACTCGTACCCGTCGTCGCTGACGGTTATCCTGAGGCTGCCCTGTAGCGTGGGGTCGGTGTCGTGCCCGTTCCCCACGATGGTCACGTTGTCGGCCGTCCCGGCGTCGGAATCGCCTCTCTCAAGCGTATAGATCGTGGTCACGGCCGTGTACGCAGGCGAGTAGGCGGAGCCGCCGTCGGTCAAGCCATTCAGGTGGTTAATCGCATACTGGTGGGGATGACCGTAGCCGTTGTTGTCTCCGCAGGAGATGACGGCATACTCCGGGAGGATGGAGGCGATAAATGAGTTGTTCGTAGAGTTGTAGCTGCCGTGATGGCTCACGTGGAGGACGTCGATATTGACACTCGCGGCCTCGATCGCCGTGCCCAGTGTATTCTCCCAGCTGTCCGTGAGGTCCCCGAGCGTGAGGTAATCGAAACCTCCGTACTGGATGAGGAGGCCTATGGCGCGGGCGTTGGCGTCATCGCCTGGGCTGGTGTAGCCGCCGCCGTAGGTGTGGCCGTCGACGGAGACGAATGTAGCGATGCAGCCCCCGCCCAGGTCAAGTATGTCGCCAACCGATGGGGTCGCCTGCCTCCCGCTGAAGGCGGTGTTGTAGGCCGCTTCGGCATAGGTGGCGGAATCACCGAGGTCGTAGATGGTCGAGGGCATGTACTGATTGGAGTTGTAGGTGGCGATGTTGTCGAGGCCGCCGCTGTGGTCGCCATCCCAGTGCGTGGTCACCATGTAGTCCAGCCCGCCGGTCGGAATGACGCGATTGAAGAGCGCGAGGACGGAGTCGGAACCGCTCGATCCGCCGGCGCCTCCGTCAATGAGGAGCCTCGTTCCGTCCGGGGATATGACGAGAGTCGAGTCTCCCTGATGGTAGAATCCCGAGTCATCGAGACCTACCTCTATGCAGTAGATTTCAAGGTCCTGTGCCGCCGACGGTGGGCAAAAGAAAGATAACGCGCACACCATCGCACCGAGAGAGACATACGCAAAACGAGAGACCATGTCCGCTCCTCCTCTGTTGTGTAGAACTGCCGCTGCGACCGTTCTACGGTACGCTACGCCCTTATGCTATCTGAGATCATAATGGACATTCTTTGCAACAAAAAGATGCAAAAAAAATAAATAAAAATGATAATGGATCAGTTATAAAGGGGACCACGGCTGAACACGGACTATTCCTTTCCTTATAAACGAGAACCTGTTGTTACTGTTTTAAAGATCTCTGCGCTCTCTGTGTTTCAGTCTTCACGCAGCTTACGGCCACGTTATTGTCGGCATCCCACCGTCGCGATAAGGACGCACGATAAAGGGCATCCCGGCCCAAACCGCATATCCCCCCGATGGATCCCAGGACCATGCCTCCTCAACGTATGCACCCGTGGTTGTAATTTCTACCTGATTTTCCACATCCCAGAGCGCGATTTCTATAGTGTCACCTTCTTCAGCCTCGATCTCGGCGGCGATTGACTCTCCCACATCTTCCGTTGTAGCAAGGTCCCCCTTATCAAACGGCAGCGAAATCCAGTTGTCGTTATCATTCGACCCGCTCAAGTCGTAAAGATCGAATACAACCGATCCCGCAGGAGGTACCGTCCCCGATATTATCAATTTACCCTGACTGCTCCCTCCGGCTAATGTGATGGTTGCCTTATACATTTCCCCGACTACAATCGAATAGCCCCCTAGCGGATCCCAACCCCAGACCGCCCCATCGTAGGTACCCGTGGTTGTCTCTAATGTCTGAGTGCTTGCTATCATGCGACTGATAACGATAGTGTCATCTACTTCAGGGCTGAATGCGGCTCCTATCGAATTCCCCAGATCGACCGTCGTCTCTATCCCTGTGTTGTTGAGCGGAACTGAAACCCGGTTCACTTCTCCGTCGGCGTCTCCATAGAGGGTAAAGGTGCGCGTCGCCCCCAGAGCGTAGATGTTGTTGTCGAGAGAGCCCGCATATACCCGGTAGGGACAGCCGATCGCCGGCGAAGCGTTGAACGGGCTCCCGCTCACGTAGCTCCAGATGAGCGTGCCGTTGGAATCGAGCGCGTACACCATGTTGTCCTGAGCCCCCGTGTACACCATACCGGCGATGTCGATCACGGGCGAGGAATCTATATCCATGGCCGCCGCGTAGCTCCAATAGAGCGCCCCTACCGAGGTGAATGTATAGAGGTAGTTGTCCCTGGAGCCGACATAGGCATTGTCGGATGCGTCTATCGCGGTAGACGAGTATATATCGTCCCCGGTCAGGTATGACCAGGAGAGCGCACCCGTCGAAGCATATACATAGAGATTGTTGTCGTAGGCCCCCATATAAACCTGCCCGCCGCCATTGATTGAGGGGGATGACTGGAGTGTGCCACCCTGTAAGTAGCTCCATGCGAGCGTCCTGTCGGAATTGATGGCGTACAGCCTATCAAGATCGCCGGTACCCCAGTATATCCGCCCGTCGCTACCGACAGCGGGAGACGAGTGGTGTGCAGTGGACGCGGCGCCGGTGCTGAAGCTCCATGCCAGCGCTCCAATGGAATCGAACACAACGAGGCTCGTGCGCGCCTGGATATACACTTCACCCACCGCATTTATCACGGGAGAGGATGCCCAGAAATCCTGCGCTGTGCCGCCCGGATGCGCATAGCTCCACTCCAGACCGCCCATGGAATTGAACGCATAGAACCGGTTGTCCTCCGAACCGATGTAGACTTCCTGTGTGGCATTGATCGCGGGGGACGAAGATATATCGCCTTCGGTCACATAGCTCCATGCGAGCTCGCCGGTCGGATAAAACGCATAGAACAGATTGTCGTCGCTCCCGACGTATAGTGCCCCGTCCGAACCCACGGCAACAGAGGATTCCACGCTGTCAGCCGTTCGATAGCTCCACGCGAGCACGGGTACCGAAGGCCCTGCAATGTAAACCCTGCCCCTGTGCAGGGGGTCGTGATGGAACATCCTCGGCTTTGTATAATTCGCCGATGTATTGCAGACCCCATCCGGACCGGTTGTAATGTTGTTTTCGATCACAGTATCATCGCATCGCGGATCTGTATCTCTTCTGCCGTTGGCACCTGCTGATACACAGGTCTGTAAGGGCAAGCCCTTTCCGACGGGGATTATTTGAACGTCGTCCCCCGCCGCCGGTGTATTGCAGATCCCATCACCCCCTGTGTCGATGTATCCGATGTGTGTCTGATCGTCAGGATTGCCGACTGTATTAAGGATGTGATCTGTCCCCCAACCCACACAAATACTATTTGGCTTGCCCCGCCCTATCGGTATTTCCTGAACGTCGTCTGCTGCATTGCAGCCTGGAAGAACCAACACGGCGCCCAACAACAGGATACAGAAAAATCTCATACCCCCCCCTCTTTAATGCGGCTGCAGCGCTTAGCACCGACCAAGATGAGTCGCGCCTCTTTTCAGGCATCGGCTCGATGCTCCAATGTGGAAGCTGCACGGGAGCGAATCACTGTGATCGTCCGACTTATGGCTGCATCTTCCGGTGATAAAGCTTTGCACATCGTGCACTCAGCAAACATCATGATCTATTTCCTCCTGCCGAGTCCATGGAACAACGCACCAAAAAGTGCTTTATATTTACACAAGCCTTATATCAACGCAACGCCATTAGATAATTCATAGATCACCCATGCTAAATGGGTGCCTGATTTTGGGCCGCGATTGCGGACTACCGCTGCTATCATCTGCTCATCAGGCAGGATTGCGTTTGCACGGGGGCTTCGCCCTTTTGCGGCAGGTATCCCGGCGCCTTCGGACATTCCCCACTTTTTAGCCATATCTTTCTGTAATTTGTTGTCCGGGAGATCATTGAAAAATACAGCAACTGAGTCGTTGCTTTTCTACCACGAAGGAAGAGAAGGTGAGGGAAAAGAGGTTGCAGGTGCCGTTTTCTTCGCGCTTTTCTTCGTGCGCTTCGTGGTGAAAGCTTCTTCCATGAAAAACCGTGGAAACTCGTCGAGACGAGACACGTCGAGATGAGAGAGATGTCCAGCCAAAATAGAAATGTCCCCTTCTTACCAAATTAGAAATGTCCCCATGACTGTTCCCTCCCCCCCCATTGTCTGGGGGTAGTGGGTTTGGGTGTGGGGGGCTAGAAGAGATGTACTCTTCCCCTCACAGAGCCACTTCCTGGGGAAAAACCGCGATTTTTGGTTTAACATTACTTCGCCCCCTCCTAAAATGCCCTACAACAAACGATCTCATTGTGATGAGGCTACCAACACTG
>JAPLCX010000033.1 GCA_026392035.1 Candidatus Auribacterota bacterium
CTCGATCTTTGGGACTGATTTCTTGGACAGCATTTTCTGAGACCTCAAAATGAACCAGGCGCAAAATCGTCCAAAACGCCGTTTTAGCCCTTATATTTGAGGGGGGTCCACCGAAAAGTCATTTATCTTGGACAGCAGTGAGACACATACTTCATTTTTGTCATTGCGAGGAGGCACCGCTTAGCGGGGCCGACGTGGCAATCTCATCATGAACAAGCTCTACTTTATTTATATAATGACGATTCAGAACAATACTGTGCTCTATACGGGAGTTACAAGTGACCTGAAGAAGAGAGTGTATGAGCATAGGAATAAATTAGTGGACGGTTTCACAAAAAAATATAATGTCGTTAAACTAGTGCATTATGAGATGTTCGACGATACCAGGGATGCCATCGGAAGAGAAAAGCAAATCAAGGCTGGCTCAAGGCAGAAGAAAATTCAACTCATTGAGCATATGAATCCTGAGTGGATGGATTTATATAGTGGATTGTGATAGGAACACCGAGAAGTTCAATGGGAGATTGCTTCGTCCCACACCGCGGGACTCGCAATGACAATTTGGCAAAAGATGTTTTGGGGTTTGGGATTTGCCCTACCCCTGGTAAGGTTTGAGGTACTTTTCGATCTGCCTCAGGGCGAAGCGATGGTCGGCGTCGGTCATGCCCGCAACGCAGTCCCCGGGCACTTCCACATGAAAACCGCGCATGCAGGCTTCCATGGCGGTGTAGAGGACGCAGATCTCGGTCACCAGTCCCGTGATGACGACCTTTCGCGTCCCGAGCTTCCTGAGGAGTTTCTCCATCTTCGTGCGATAGAACGCCGAGTACGTGGTCTTATCTATGATATAGTCGCGGCTGCGCGGGTTGAGCTCGGCAATGATCTCGCACCCCGAAGAACCATTGACCGCGTGCTTCGGCCACACCTTGAACTCCGGATCCTCTTTCCGATGCCGGTCGCAGACGTAGATCACCGGCACGTGCTCCCGGGCCGCCCGGGCGAGTCTTTTCTTAATATGCGAAATGATCTGCCGCGCCCGAGGAACCTCCAAGGGCGCCCCCTTGAGGACGAAGTCATTGAGCATGTCAATGACGAGTATCGCCGTGGTGCTCTTGATCCTTTTAGGCATCTCCTCCAACCCTTTCTACATCCATTGTGATAGCAAGAAACCAGACCCCACGCAATGAAAATTAGACACAAATAATGGTTTGAACTGTTTGAACCGCGAAACGTTTAACGGTTCAAACGGCTCATACTGCTCAGACAATTCAAACCCAGTCCTATAGCTCCACGCGGCGGAGCTCGGTCAACGTCCGCGCGCGTATCTGGTGAACCGTGGGGAGCTTGACCGCGATGCGCCCGCCGGTCATAAATCTCCGGTGGATGTTCTGCATCGTCCCTCCGCATGCGCAGCGGGACCGCGCGGCGCGGAGTGGCACGTTGCGGCGGCTGAAGCAGCGCGCGCAGCGCATGAGCTTCTTGGCGCCCGCTTCCTTGCCGCGCTTCGCCATCGGTCTGCCGTCAATCTCGACAATGTCGAAGGCGAAATCCACCACCGGCGCACTCGCGATCCTCGTCCCCACGCCGTAGCCGTCCGCCCATGGATTCAGCGCAAGTATCTTCTCCTCATCGAGGCCGCCGCTCACGTAGAGCCTCACGCGGCGGAACCCGTTGAGATCGAGCTCCCACCTCACCTCCCGGAGTATCGCCGGCATGTCGCCCCGTCGCGAGCGCGGCGTGTCCAGCCTGACGGCGTAGAGGTCCTTGCCGAGGGCGCGTGCGACATTGAGCGCTTCAAACTTCTCGTCGCCGAGGGTATCGATGAGCGACACGCACTTCACCTTTCGGTCGATGACCTCGCGGAATGCCCTGCTCGCCTCAACCGTATCGCCGACGCAGAGAATGAGCGCGTGCGGCATCGTGCCGGTGGGCTCGAGGCCGAGCAGCTCGGCTGAGGCGACCACCGACACGCCGTCCGCGCCGCCGGCCACTGCATTCCGGTCGATCATCGGCGCGAGGCACGGATGCATCCGCCGCGCTCCGAAGCTCAGGATCGTCCGGTCGCCCGCCGCTTTCCTGCAGCGCGCGGCTGCCGTCGCGATCCCCGAAGACTGGCAGAGGAATCCCAGGATCGGCGTCTCGTAGACACCGAAATCGTTGTAGCGCCCGGCAATGGAAAACACCACATCCCCCGCCCCGAAGACTGTTCCCTCGTCGAGGCCTCGTACCTCGATCTCCACACCGAGAGGATCGAGCATGCGCAGCACGTATTCGAGGCCGGCGAACACCGCCCATGGATGTCCCGAGGGGAGTTCTTTTGCCCTGACCTCCGCGACCACGCGCCTGTTGATTTGCCGCGCCTTGAGGATCTCAAGCGTGCGCTTGAAATAGACGTCTGTGGTCCTGCCTGCGATGACATCATCGGCGAAGGCGATATGGAAGAGGTTCTCGTTTTTCATCCTGTCCCTCCATTCATCTTGTCCGGCGTGGCGCCGCTGTTATCCTCAGTGTATTGTGAACTGATTGGACACCACCACGGGGGGCGAGGCTGCGTACTGCCCATTGTGTGAGAAGGCCGTGGCAAAAACCCAATCCCCCGCTGTCCCTCGCGGCATCGTGAAGACAATCGTCCCCGTTCCTGGGATCCTGGTATTTTCCCACGTGTGAGCCGGCGCTTTGGGCGGGACAACGCGCGATGGCTTGAGCCGGGAGTCAAAGATATAGATCGTTCCCGAGGATGCGATCTGCTCCATAGTGACGACGGTGTTTTTGTACGACGAATCAAGGACAGCGCCGAGATATACGTTCATTCGCGTGTTTTCTAATCCGTAGAGATCAAGGTGGGATTCCCATGAGAGCACAACCTTGTCACCTTTTCCAAAATCGTAGTTCCCGTGAATATTCGGCAGCACGGTGATCGCGACGTACGGGTATGATATGGGAGTGGGAGTGGTGGTAGGTGTTGCTGTTGGTGTAGGCGTCGGGGCGGAAACAACACAGTAGACATTACGGTCATAAGAACCTACATACACTTTGCCGTCTGAACCGATCGCGGGAGAGGACTCGACCTTGCCTCCGGTCACGAAACTCCAGAACAGCGATCCGTCGGAATTGAGGATATAGAAGCAATTATCATCAGACCCGAAATAAATCCTTTCCCCTGCGTCTATCGCGACAGAAGAAAAGATCTTATCGCCAGTTGCATACGTCCATGCGAGGGTCCTATTGGAATTAATGGCATATACTATCCCGTCGAGGGCGGTTCCATACACCATCCCTCCGGCACTTCTCGCGGCGCAAGAATAGATAGGGCCTGCCTGGAAGGTCCAACGCAACGTGCCTTTAGAGTTGATAGCATAGAAATTATAATCATCAGAACCAACATAGATACTCCGTGTCGTATTATCGACACTGGGAGAAGATCGTAGCCCACTATACCCTATCGCATAACTCCAGGAGGAGGAGCAATTCGCATTCACCGCATAAAGATTTAAATCATTCGAGCAGAAATAGATCACCCCAGCACTGTCTATGGCAGGAGAAGAATAAATCCTATCTGCCGTCGTCCAACTCCACCGGAGCGAGCCGGTGGAACTCATGGCGTACAAGTTCTTGTCGAGGGAGCCCGCATATATACCCCCGCCAGATCCGGGGGCAGCAGAAGAGTTAATCGCACCGCCCGTTGCGTAGCTCCAGCAAAATGTATAGCTCCAGGGAAATGAATCGTTCAATGTAATCGCGTATATTCTATTATCCTGCGAGCCCGTGTATATCGTTGCACTGCCACTCGCATTGTTTAGAATCAGAGGCGAAGCCTGGATAGCACCTCCTGTTTTATAGCTCCATAGGAGTGAGCCGGTCGAATTGATCAAATACACATTGCTATCTTCTCCCCCGATACAGATATACCCACTGCCGCCTACTGCCGCAGATGAACCAACAGCAGATCCCGTCGCATATGACCAGTCGAGCATGGGAATTAATGGACCGGGACTAGCGCTCTGGCCACTGTGGGCTGCATCGTGTTGAAACATCGGCCACGGCAGGGGGGTGGGAGTCGGCGTCACCGTCGGCGTACTCGTCGGCGTACTCGTCGGCGTACTGGTTGGCGTACTGGTTGGAGTTGGCGTAATTGTCGGGGTCTCCGTTGGCGTGGGCGTAATCGTGGATGTCTCTGTGGGAGTCGGCGTGATTGTGGGAGTCAGCGTATCAGTTGGTGTAGGTGTTTCTGTTGGAGTTTCAGTGGGGGTGGGTGTTTCGGTATCGCAAAAGGCGGCACCGTAGATAAAAAGCACACTTGCGATAATGCATAAAGTGAGACAGAATTGTTTCACTATTTATCCTCCTTGCGAGACAGTGGCCCCCTCCCCTTGATCCCCCCCCTACTCGTGGGAGGGGAAAGGTGGCTGAGAGGACGAGCTCACCCTGGGTTTTTCTCAATACACGTGACGATCTGCCCCTCTCTGAAGATATACACGTCGCCGGTTGACTGTGATATAGTGATTGCGATCGCGTGCGTGGCGGCGGTGATCGCGGCGGCGCTGTAGTGGCGGGCCCCCAATCCCTGGGGGAGCGCCGCGGGAACCATCTGCGCCGATATGTAGGCCCCGGCAGTCTCCACGACGCCGTTCGATTTGATGATGAACGCGCCGTCGAGCTGGGCCAGCTCCTTGATGGTCTCCTGCACTCCCGGATTGAGGATCTGCCTGTCCTCCTCCGCATGCCCCTTGAACGGGTTGATAATCATCTGCTCCACATGCTTGAGCACCTCCTTGGTGTCCCCGAGCACGAATATCGTGCCCACCGAATGCCCCTCGCGCCCCTCGTTGGCAATACCGATGGCAAGGCGCACGAGCTGATCGAAGACCATGTGATCAATGTCGTCCGTGAACTTGAGGGCCTCGGGGGAGGCGAGCGAGAACTCCTGCCCCACGTTTATGACCACCACGGCGTCAAGGGCTTCCCTTCCAGGACCGCCCGCGAGGAACACGATCCTGTCCTTGGGGCTGATGATCTTGCCAGAGAGCGCCATGATGATGCTGACCTTGACCTGCCCGATGCGGGACAGCGGAATATCGGGGAGCTGGAGCGCATGCGCGAAGAGTTCGGCGCCGCGCGCGACGATCTCCGGCTTGGACGAGACCAGCACCACCTTCAATCTGGGTTGTTTGTGGGAGAGCATTTCAAGATTGATGGGCACATCGCCGTACACGAAGAGCGCCCTGGCGGATATCTTGCGGGCGATGCTGAGCGCCGATTTTATGAGCTCCGCGGTGACCGTTGCCGGTTTGATCCTCTTTGCTTCCTTCTTTGGATGCTTTGTCATGGTTGTGTTCCTCCGTGAACGCTTGTTCTATCCGTTTGAACCGTGTGAACCGTTCGAACAATCTGAATCGTTTGAAGCGTTAAGCGGCTCAAACAGTTCACACAGCTCACACGGCTCAAACTTTTTTCTCAGTGTTTGAGTCCCGCCTCGCGGGCGAACTCTTCCAATGCCTCCCGCTGACGCGGGGTGAGGTTGCGGGGCGTCGCCACCTTGAGCTTGACAAACATGTCCCCCCGCTGGCCCCCCGCCCCCTCGACGCCGCGGCCCTTGAGCCGGAGCGAGGTCCCCGTCTGCACACCGGGCGGGATCTTGACCACCGCGGCGCCCTTCATGGTGCGGACGCGCATCGCGGAGCCGAGTACGGCCTGGGCGAAATTGATCGGGATCTCGCAGTAAATGTTCTGCCCCTTCCTCTCAAAAAAGTGATGGCTCCCGAGACGGACAATCAAAATCAGGTCTCCCGGCGGCCCCCCGCTCACCCCGGGCTCCCCCTGCCCCGCGATTCTTATCTTCGAGCCGTTATCCACACCTGGGGGAATCCTCACGGAGATTCTTTTCTGATGCGTCACTGTCCCATTCCCGTCACAGGCCGGGCAGGGCTGCTGGATAATGTGCCCCCTGCCGTAACAGCGCGGGCAGGGCCTGCTCACCGCGAATCCTCCCTTGGCAATGGAGACGGTGCCCGTGCCGCGGCACTCGGGGCATTCCTGAACGCGCGATCCGGCCTTCGCCCCCGTCCCGCCGCACGAGGGACAACTCTCCTCCCGGGGAATGGTAACTGTCTTCTTCCCCCCCTTGATCGCCTCCTCGAACGGAATCTCAATCTCGCAGGTCAGATCCTCACCGCGGCGCGGCCCGTAGCGCTCCCGACGAGAATGGCTCCCCTTGTCGAAAAAGGAGCCGAAGATGTCTCCAATGTCCCCGAAGCCACCGTAGTCTCCGAATTCGAACCCCTTACCCCCCGCCTTCTGGAAACCATCAAAGCCGCCCGGACCGAAGTTAAATGAGTACGCAGCATCCTTCATCTGGTCATACTGTTTTCGCTTCGGAGGATCAGAGAGCACATCATGCGCCTGGGAGATCTCCTTGAATTTCTCCTCGGCAACCTTGTTGCCCGGGTTGGTGTCGGGATGGTATTTCTTCGCGAGCGCGCGGTAGGCGCGCTTGATCTCCTCCGCGCCCGCGCCCTTCTTCACGCCCAGTATGTCGTACAGGTCCTTCTTGGCCATGGGTCACACCGTTTTCGCCGCCCCCTGCCCGAGGGGGCAGGCGGGATCGCTGAAAAAGAAATCCCCGCTGTACGCGAATATCCGGGAGGCGCACCCGCGGCATTCCTCAAAATAGCCGCACGCCGCGCACGGCCCCTCCCTCAGCGCCGCGCTCCGGATCTTCTTCAGCAGGGGGCTCTCCCGCATGACACGCCATATCTCCTGGAGCGGCTTCACGCGCACGTTGCCGAAAGTCAGCGACGCGGGCGCGAACATGCAGGGGCGCACATCCCCGTTTGTTTGTATATAGATGTAGTCTCCAAAGATGCATCCCTGCTTTTCCGCGACGACGATGCCGCTCCGGCCGGCGGGCCATCCGCTGCCCCACGCGCGCTCCCTGACCACCGCGCCAAAGAACGGCTCATCGAAGAATATCTGCACCGGACTCGTCCGCATGAGCCCGGCGACCTGTTCGATCGCCGCGCGATACTCTTCCGCCGTGGGCGCGATCGCGCTGAAATCCTTCCAGGGAGAGAACGGCTCAATGCCGATAATGACGAGCGCCTTCGCCCCCAGCGATTCGGCGAGACGAACCAGGTCCCCGATCTGATCCTTGTTGGCGCGGGAAAAAACGGTGGTTACCCCATGGAGAATACCGGCGCGTCCCGCCAGGCGCGCGTTCCGCAGCATCGTCTCCCAGCATGCCCCCGTCTTGATCCGCTCATAGGTGCGCTTGTCGGCGCCGTCGATGCTGAAGAGCACCTTCACCTTGAGCCGGGCGAGCTTTTCGATCATCCCTTCATCGAGCACGAGGCCATTGGTGATGGCATGAACGTCCAGCCCCCGCTCTTTCATGAGCCCGATCAATTCAAAAATATCATCCCTTAAAAAAGTCTCTCCCCCTTCCAGGATGACCCAGCCGGGCACGAGCGCGGAGATCGCATCGATGAGCGTCCTCGCCTCGCCCGTGGAGAGGTCGTCCCCCATCATCCCCGGGCAGTGGACGCAGTTCAGATTGCACTTGCTGGTGATGGCCCAGTCAATAAAATAAGGCGCCTTCACAGGCGTGACCTCAGGTGAGGAATATAGATCTGGTCGAACAGGCTGCCGCTCGCGTTACGGATCTCGAGATGCTCCACGAGCTTCTCGTACCTGCCCCCGGCAAGGCCGTCGGCAATGATGGCGGTCCCCTGTGCCGCTTCTTTGGCGGACATGGCGAACCCCTCGAGGGAGCGAACCTCCACATCACACTTCTTTTGAATCACCCGCGTCAACCTCTCATGCAGCGTCCGGATGCGGCTCAACCGTCCGGAGAGGTAGACTCGAGACGTATCGGCGAACAGCATCTCCATGGCCACCGCCCTCAGGATTCCCTCGGCATACGCGTCGAAGGCAAACTGCGCGGCTTCGTCTCCGCGTTCAAGCGCGGCGGCGAATTCCTCCGGATCAATAATATGGTCGCCCAGGATATGACGCACACCCCCGCTGAACAGGACAGTCTTGCTGAATTCTCCCATGAGATACGCGACCTCGCCGTCAAGGGCGCCCATGTTCAGGAAGGCCGGTCCCGGGAAATTCGTCCCGCCGATCCCATCGACGATTTTCCCACCTTTTACAGCGACGGACGCATTATAACCGAAACCGATTTCGATGAGCACCAGATTTACGCCGTCGTAGCCCGAGAGGTTCTCCCTCTCCGCGTCCACACTCACGCTGAGTGCAGCGATCGCCATCTTATCAGCGGTGCCCATGTCTATCTTGTTCACCTTGCGGAAGGCGGGAACCGTGGGCAGGTGGATGATTCCGGGGATGAGGCGGACGTCCATTCCGCTCCTCCCCAACATGCCCACCATCTTCCTCAATCCCGCAAGCACTCCTATCTCGTGAGTGTCACCAGCCCTCTCGATAGAAAGCTCAAACCGGTCGGCGGCGGTCATCTCGCTCACCCGCTTTGTCGGGATGCCCATCCCCGAGGGCCCCACCACGAGATCGGGCCTGAACTTCTCGATCTCGCTCACAATCTCTTCGGGGCGGACGGCGACCGTCTCCGCCGGATAGCTCAAGTCGAGACCCACCCGACCGTCGTCCAGCCCGCACACGTCAAAGCTCTTCGTCCCCGGATCGACCCCGATGACTCTCACCTTTTTTATACTCCGCCCAATCCTCACCCGACTACATATTTTTATATTTAGGGCCGCCGCCCGCCTCGGGGCAGTGCCAGACGATATTGCCGTAGGGGTCCTTGACATCGCACGTCTTGCAGTGGAGGCAGTTCGCGAAATTTATCTGGAGCTTCCGCTCCTTCCCCTCCCCCACGAACTCATACACCTTCGCCGGGCAGAAGTACTGGCAGGGGTTGCCGAACTCATCGGCGCACCGCCCGTAGCAGAGCGCGGTATCGGGCACCTCGAGGTGGCATGGCTGATCCTCCTCGTGTTCCGTGCCTGAAAAGAAGACATTGTCTTCGCGGCTGAAGGCGAGCTTCCCATCATACTTCATCTGCTCTTTCGCCCGGGCCCCGCCGTGGTATGCCTCAAGCGACCGCATTGACTTTGCGTCCTCATCCACCCGCATCGGGTCAACCAGGCCCCGGCCGCGGGTCACGTACTGAAGCGTCACCTTGACCATTCCCGAGATGAGGCCCTTGTGGAACGCCTGATGGAAGTTGCGGACCCTCCTCATCTCCTTCCCGGCCCACGACTCCGCCATCCTCTTCTCGTAGCGCGAGAGAAACTCGCCGGAAATATTTTTCTCCTCGATCGCGTCCCAGATCACCTCGGCGGCGGTCATGCCCGATTTCATCGCGAGGTGAATCCCCTTGATGCGCTGGGCATTCACGAACCCCGCGGCGTCCCCTATGACGAGGCAGCCATCGGTCGCGAGGGCGGGCAGCGCGTAGTACCCACTCTCAGGGATTGTCTTCGCGCCGTACGCGACGCGCTCGCCCCCCTCCAGGAGGCGCCTCAGGTACGGGTGGCACTTGAACCGCTGCATTACTTCGTACGGATCGAGGAGCGGGTCGCGGTAGTCGAGGGAGATCACAAGGCCGAGCGCGACATGGTTGTCCCTCATGTGGTAGATGAAGCCGCCGCCGAATGTTTTCAAGTCCAGCGGGAAACCCATGGTGTGGCTCACATGGCCCGGGCGAGCATTCTCCGGCGTCACCCGCCACACCTCCTTGATCCCCAGGGCGTAACCCTGCGGATTCCTCCCCTCGAGGAGATTCTTTTTCCTGACAAGCTCTTTGGTGAGCGAGCCGCGCGTCCCCTCCGCCAGCACGGTCACCCGCGCCCTGATCTCCGCGCCCGGCTCGTAGTTCTCCTTCTGCCTGCCCGATTTATCCACGCCCCTGTCCTGGCAGCGCACGCCGGCGACCTTTTCTCCCTCCCAGAGAAACTCTTTCGCCGGGAAATGATCGAACATGTTCGCCCCGAGCGACTCCGCCTTCTTTCCCATCCATTCGGTGAATCGGGAGAGTGAAATAATTGAATAGCCCTTGTTGGCGAGTGGGGGCGGGGTGATCGGGGCTTTGAGACTCCACCTTTTGAAAAAGTAGCGCACTTCGTGCGAGCTGACCGTTCCCTCGATCGGCGGCCCCTGCTCCCTCCAATCAGGCATGAGCTCGTCCAGCGCGCGGGGATCAAGGATCGCCCCGGAGAGATTGTGCCGCCCGAGCCCTGACGATTTCTCAATCACGGCGACGAGCAGCTCTCGTTTCTCTCCCCTTCCCATCTCGGCGACATTCCTGTTGTGCGCCTCCTGGAGCTGCATCAGCCTTACGGCGCCCGCCAGCGACGCGGGACCCGCGCCGACAAAAAGGACGTCAACTTCCAGAACTTCTCTCTCCTTAAGCATTGCTCCTCCTCATTGATTGCAAAGCGGAATTCGCGAAAGATTTAAGAGAAATGCTTTACGTGATAGAATTCATGCTATCTGTTCCCGTTTCCCGCCTCTATTTTATTACAGGCGCTGTGAAAACACAAGCTATGAGGGGAATTACGCATTACACCTTCAATATTTTTTGAAATTGTCATTGCGGGGAGGGCCCGCTCAGCGGGGCCGACGTGGCAATCTCACATTGAACTGGGATTGCTTCCCCCGCCAAGGCGGGGTCGCAATGACGCGGGGGGTTAGTCGGCTACGGGGGGGCGCATTGTCTGGATCATTGCGAGTGGGAATATATAGAGTAAAAATCAGGGGGGCCGTAAGGCCCCCCTGATTTAATTTGAAAACCGATCCCGCTCAGTTGACTACCGCCGCACCCTTATCCATCAGGATTACATACTGGGTGGTCGACGTGAGATCGGACAGCTTCTTCACCGGCGGCTTCTTGCCTGCCTGGACTATCACGGTATAGAAGGTGATCGTCTTCCCCTTCATGGATGCGGGGATTTTGACCGCAGGGCGCACCGTCGTGATGAAATCCTTGGTAAAGCTCTGCACATTCTTGTAGAGCGGCGTGATCCCCTTCTTGATCTTGCCGTTCAGGTAGAGCGTGTAGGGCCCTGCCGGGGTGTCGGCGAGGATATAGAAGTCGAACGGCTGGGTGATATCCTGAGTCAGTGCCAGGTACACCGAGAAGTTCTGGCCGACTGTCAATGTGCTCGGAAGAAGGACCAGCGGTGCCGGGACCATCAGCTCAAAGGCGAAGTTGTGCTTGTCCGGGGCAAATGGGTTCGTCCAGGTCAACCCCGCATCGTAGGAAACCAGCCCCGTGCCCAGGAAATCCCCAAGCGGCGTGTTCAGCCATTCCCAGTTCATAAAGGGTATCGGCACTTGCTCCTGCGGGTTCGAGGCGAACTTCGCCTGGATCGAGAGCCAGTAGATCGAATCCTTCTCCTGCGTCCAGGGCATCAGCAGCGTGGCCTCGTAGCTAAAGATGTGGATATGGGAGTCAAGGGATGCGGAATACACCGTCTGGACAAAGGTCTGGTTACAGTCGGCGATGGGGATCTCTACCTCCTTGATCAGGGCTCCCGGTATGGTATTCGCGGGATCCGTGGCGTCGTTCGCGTACTGCCTCAGGATGAAAGAGGTCGGCAGAAAGGTAGGAGGATCCACAGTACCGCTAGTAGTATCAAGATACCGGTGATAATCGCCCCACCACCTAACGTGCGTGATCGGGGTTCCGTCCGTGCACTTCCAGTCATCGGCGGACCGATCGTCCTGGACTCCAGGAGACGGTACCGTCACTGGACACGTTTCTGAGATTTGTCCCACGGGGTTCGTTGTGTCTACCGGCTGAGACCACTTGACTATCGGTGCAGCCGACCACGCCGGCAGGCACAATGCAACGACGGCCACTAACGCGGCGTAAAAAGCTAAACTTTTCATTGTTTTCTCCTTTCGTATGCAACCATCTCTATATCAACCGCGCACGCGGATAAATTGGACAAACAAACTTGGTTAAGACTAGCAGAAATTTACCGGGAACGCAAGCAAAATCGAACCACAGTGGTAAGGGGTCACCCATCAAAGGCGCGGAGTCAATAGACATGATCTGGTCCCTCCCTCGCGCATGCGCGGGTTCAACTGCTTGCTCCGTTCACGCCAGCACTCGTGACTTGCCTGCTGCTCCATCCCGAGCCCGTTTCC
>JAPLCX010000034.1 GCA_026392035.1 Candidatus Auribacterota bacterium
GAAACAATAATTTCGGCGCCGCTCTCCTTCCCCCCCCAAGGAGAGCGGGAGGGAAGAACAAACAACAAAGGAGGTGCAATGTCCAGGATCATTAGCTTAAGTTAGCCCCGGAACTGTCCAAACAATGGGGGGAAGCACCCTCATCTAGTAATTTAGTTCTTGTCTCTAGGCCCAGCTGCGAAAAGGCGGATCTATTTGTGAGATGACAGAAGAAATATATAAATTCAAATACAACATAGAGATATTTCTCCTGATACTCTTTGCTGTCCTTTTTGAATTTCTCTTCTAAATCTTTTTTTAACAGTTCTGCACAAAAGAGTGAACTTAAAAAAATATATTTAGAAAGTTCCCACAGGGCCGATTGATGTTTCTTAAAACTGTTTAGCCAACCCATAGCAAACCTTGGATATAAATATTAAGTTCTTTTGACGTCAGCTTTCCAACGTATCCTTATTATATTCTTGGGAAGCGGTCTCCCAGTTAGCCCGTGCGCCAGTATACTGTTTGTGTACCATTTAATTAGTCGCCATGTCCAATGGTGATTATAACTCATTTGCTTTTTCTTAATGTATATAAAAGCTGGAATACTGTCCAAACTCAGTTGGGCAAAACTCACGGTCGGTCCTCGATTATTGACAGGCAATAAGGAATTTGTTTCTCTTTATTCATCTTCCGACACCGACAGCATATCCTGGAGAAACATCTTTATCCCTTCCTTTTATTGTGTTAATCTCGTTATGAAAGGCAGTCCAATTCGGCTCGGGGAGGGAAGATCTATGACGTTGCTTCTGATAGAGTAATCTTCAGGAAGGGGGTATTCTCATGCCATGTAGTTAATAGAAATTAAAGGAGGGGGTTCATAAATGCTCAAATGTGCTGAGACATGTAAGCATACTCTTGATAAGTAAGGCAGGCCAGTATCAAAGGGCGTGAAAATTTTCTTTCAAGCCTAATATGAAAATAGAAGCTTGGTTTATTAGTGGCAAATATTGTTTCTTTGCGCCATTCTTCTGACTGAGAAAACTAGCGTAAATATAGGCGATTATTTAATGAATAAGAATTTATCTAACTCGAAAGAAGTGAAATGTTCTTTATGCTGCGGCATATTGCAAAAATCCGCAAAAGTATGTCCGCATTGTGGCAATCGGATTAATAGATTAGCTAGGTTTATTCACAATTACTTAATTCAAATTTGTATAGGGGCTTTGGTAGGAGTTATTTCTTTTCATTATGGTCAAAGATTAGAGCAAAAAAGACAAGAAGCTATTGCTATTGAACGGCAAAATAAGGTAAACGATAAAACTATAACTTTACTTAAAATAGAATTAAGTCAAAACTGGGCAGAGTTGGGTAATATCGAGAAACTATTAAAAGCTGATATCGCAAATTTAAACGAGAATAAAATAATCGTTATACCACTAGGGCACTTTAATTCTGAAACGTGGGATTTTGTAAAATTTGGTGAATCTGATTTTCTTTTTAGATCGGATACAGCAGATTTTTCCAAACTGGTAAATTGCTATTTTGTTCTTAAACTAGTAGAAAATAAAATCAAAGACCGTGAACAATATCGGCTTTTAAAAGAAGGCGACATAAATTTCAAAGAAAGATTTGCAGTGTTAGATCAAAGTATTTTAGGCAACGTGGAGCTTGCAAAGAAACATATGGAAGAGTCACAAAATTACCTTGATAGCATTCATAACTGGATAGTAAAAGGCAGAAGCTTTCAACAGTTTCCTGATGGGACTATTAAAAACTTAAATAGATAGTTGACCTGCCTCCCCAAAAACTGTGCCAGTTGCAATTGGAGAGCGGGCATGGAAACATTACGAAAAGATAGGTTGCTGTAAGAATATTGTCGCAGTTGTGCCCTTCGGCTAAAATTATGAATCAGGAGGGAGCCATGGATTTCGATAATTTTATGGAAGATGTTTTTGACATGCGCTTCTATAAATTTATGTACGACCGTGAAGAGACGATGCGCGTGAATAAGGCAAAGGTCAAAACGAAAAAGTAAAAACCACAATTCAAAAGTTACAAAGTTCATTGTTGTTTAGAGTTTTTACTTGTGGTTTTGCCTTTTCACTTTCCCTCTCTCACTCCTCCTCCGACTCGTACTGAATCAGTGAGAACACATCGTACCCCTTCAACTTCTCCCTCCCCTTGAGGAAAGAGAGCTCTATGATGAACGCGATGCCCTCGATCTTCGCTTCGAGATTATTCACCAGCCTTGCCGTGGCCGCCGCGGTCCCCCCCGTCGCCAGAAGGTCGTCCACGATGAGCACCCTGCTCCCCTGCGCAAAGGCGTCCCTGTGCATCTCGAGCGCGTCAGTGCCATACTCAAGTTCGTACTCCGCGGTGTAGGTGTGATGGGGGAGCTTGCCCTTTTTCCTCACGGGTACGACACCTGCCCCAAGCCTGTAGGCAATCGCCGCACCGAATATGAACCCTCGAGACTCCATGCACACGACCGCGTCGATTCGCTTGTCCCGGCACCACTCGCACAGCGCGTCCACGGAAGCCCTGAAGAGCCTCCCCTCCTTTATCAGGGTGGTGATATCCCTGAAGACAATCCCTTTCTTGGGGAAATCGGGGACGCTGCGAATCGCATTTTTCAAATCCTGAATAGTTACCGCCATTGAAATAATCCTCCCGTGCGGACGCACGACGGCATGACGCCCCCGCTAGAAATCATAAAAGCCGCTCTTCTGATCGCCGAGCAGGGCCTTCAGCTTGCGCAATCCCGTCTCCTGTATCTGCCTCACCCGTTCCCGCGTGACGCCGTATTTTTTGCCGATCTCGGTGAGTGTCCTGGGGTTGCTGTCACGGAGCCCGAACCGCATCTTGAGGATACCCGCCTCTCTCGCGGACAACTGACCGAGCAACTCCGCGATGTTTTTGCGCGTCACCTCATCGGAAATGATCTTCGATGGCGGAATGGAATCCACGTCCTCAATCACATTGATCAGCTCGCTGATCCCCTCGCCGTCGATCGGCGCGTAGAGCGATATCGGTTTTTTGTCCATCTCGAGCAATTCCCTCACCTTGGCCACGGGCATCCCAAGCGCCTTCGCGATCTCCTCCGGCCGCGCGGGCCTGCCGCGTTTCTGCGTGAGCTCTTTTTCCTTCCTGTAAACCTTCTGTATCTTCTCCATCATGTAGACCGGGATGCGGATCATCTTCCCCTGGTTCGCGAGCGCGCGCAGCATAAACTGCCTGATCCACCATGCCGCGTACGTGCTCAGCTTGTTCCCCCTGCCCACATCGAATTTCTCCACGGCCCTCATCAGTCCCATGTTCCCCTCCTCGATGAGGTCCAGCAGCGAGAGCCCCAGATAACCGTACCGCTTCGCGATCTTCACCACAAGCCTGAGGTTGGCCTTAATCAACTTCTGCCGCGCCTGCTCGTCGCCGGCGGCAGCCTTCTTCGCGAGCCCGACCTCCTCCTCCCGGGTGAGCAGCGGTATCTCACCTATGTCCCTGAGATACAGCTGAATGGTGTCTTTCCCCGCCCCCATGCTCCCTGCCCCCTGTCCGGGCGGCGCTTCTCCCCGGCGAACCGCGCACAGCGCACTACTTCGAGCGCTTCTTCCCCGCACCGCGCGCACTGCCCCGCGCCCGCTTCCCCTTCATCTCCTCGAGAACGGCCTGGGCCGCCGCGAGCCTCGCGATCGGCACACGGAAGGGCGAGCAGCTCACATAATCAAGTCCGATCCGATGGCAGAATTTCACCGATTCCGGCTCGCCGCCGTGTTCGCCGCAGATGCCCACCTTCAGATCATGCCGTGTCCGCCTCCCCCGCTCCACGCCGAGCCACATGAGGTATCCCACGCCATCCTGGTCAATGGATTGGAACGGATCGCCGGGAAGAATCTTCTCCGCGATATATCTGACGAGGAATGGACCCGCGTCGTCACGGGACATCCCGAAGGTGGTCTGGGTGAGGTCGTTGGTCCCGTAGCTGAAGAATTCCGCCACCGCCGCAATCTTATCGGCGGTGATCGCCGCCCGCGGGAGTTCGATCATCGTCCCCACGGCATAGCTGACTCTCTTCTTCTGTTCATCAAACACCTGCCTGGCCACTCTGTCCACCACCGCCTTCTGCGACTCCAACTCGCTGACCATGCCCACGAGGGGAATCATGATCTCGGGCTTCACCGCAATCCCTTCTCTCGCCACCTCGCATGCCGCCTCAAGGATAGCCCGCGCCTGCATCTCGGTGATCTCCGGATAGGCGATCCCCAGGCGGCACCCCCTGAGGCCGAGCATCGGATTGGCTTCCCGCAGGCCGGCGATCTTCTGGCGCAACCGCTCCTCCGATATCCCCATCTTCCCGGCGAGGTCCCTGATCCCCGCATCCTCATGCGGGAGGAACTCGTGGAGCGGGGGGTCGAGCGTTCGGATCGTGGCCGGCCTCCCTTTGAGCGCGCGGAATATCCCCTTAAAATCTTCCTTCTGCATCGGGAGGAGCTGCGCAAGCGCGCGGCGGCGGCCCCCCTCGTCCTCGGCGAGAATCATCTCGCGCATGGCGTCAATACGGTCACCCTCAAAGAACATGTGCTCGGTGCGGCACAGCCCGATCCCCTCGGCGCCGAACGCGATTGCGTTCTGCACCTGTTCAGGCAGATCGGCGTTGGTGCGAATCCCCAGCCGCCGGATCTCATCAGCCCAGGACATCACCCGGGCGTAGTACCGGTAATCGCTGGATTCACTCGGTTTCATGGTCCGGTACAGCACCACGCGCAACACCTCCGAGGGGAAGGTCTTCGCTGTGCCGGAGATGACCTCTCCCGTTGAGCCATCGATAGAGACCGCGTCGCCCTCCCTGACCACCACGCCCCCCGCGCGCATCTGGCGGGCTTTGTAATCAATCTCCAGGGCGCCGCACCCGACCACGCAAACCTTCCCCATCTGCCTCGCGACGAGCGCCGCGTGAGAAGTCATTCCCCCACGGGCGGTCAGCACACCCTCGGCGGCCGTCATGCCGCGGATGTCCTCAGGAGAGGTTTCGATGCGCACGAGAATCACCTTGTCTCCGCGGGCCGCCCACTCCTCGGCATCCGCCGCATTGAATACCACCCTGCCGGACGCCGCGCCCGGGCCCGCATTGAGCCCCCTTGCGAGCAGCCGCCCCGCGGCGATCGCCTTTTTCTTCTCCTGCATATCAAAGACCGGCCGGAGGAACTGATTGAGCTGCATCGGGTCAATGCGCAGCAGCGCCTCCTCCCTGGTGATCAGCCCCTCCTCAACCATATCCACCGCGATGCGGATTGCAGCGAATCCAGTCCTCTTCCCCGAGCGGGTCTGGAGGAGCCAGAGCGTGCCCTTCTGAATGGTGAACTCCAGATCCTGCATGTCGCGGTAGTGCCGCTCTATCTTCTTGTACACCCCCTCGAGCTCGCGGTACACGCGCGGCAACTCCGCCTTAAGCTGCGCGATCGGTTTCGGCGTCCGAATGCCGGCGACCACATCCTCCCCCTGGGCATTGAGCAGGTACTCCCCGTAGAAACGCTTCTCGCCGGTCGCGGCGTCGCGCGTGAATGCCACGCCCGTCCCGCTATCGGTCCCCATGTTGCCGAACACCATCGCCTGGACGTTCACCGCCGTTCCCCAGTGATCGGGGATCTTGTTGATCTGCCGGTAGGCGATCGCGCGCGGGTTCTCCCACGAGCGGAATACCGCGCCGATCGCGGCCCACAACTGTGCGTGAGGATCCTCCGGGAAGCGGCTGCCCGTTCTCTCTTTGATCGCCGTCCTGAATTCCGCCACGAGCTCTTTCAGGTCGTCCAGCGAGAGCTCGGTATCATACCGTATTTTCCTGTGTTCCTTTTTCTTCTCGATGATCTCCTCGAACGGGTCCACGTCGTCTTTGCGCTGCGGCTTCAAGCCCAGCACCACGTCGCCGAACATCTGTACAAAGCGCCGGTAGCAATCGTACGCGAAGCGCTCGTTCCCCGTCTGGCGGGCGAGGCCCTGCACCGTATCGTCGTTGAGCCCCAGATTGAGCACCGTGTCCATCATCCCCGGCATCGACGCCCGCGCCCCGGAGCGCACGGAGAGCAGGAGGGGGTTCTCACTGTCGCCGAAACGCGCCCCCATCGCCTTCTCCACGCGCGCGAGCGCCCGGTCGACCTGGCGCTCAACGCCCGACGGGTATTTCCGCCTGTGCGCATCGTAGTAGGCGCAGACCTCGGTCGTGATGGTGAATCCCGCGGGCACGGGGATCTTTAGATTGGTCATCTCCGCGAGGTTAGCCCCCTTGCCGCCGAGGAGCTCCTTCATCTGCGCATTCCCTTCGGCCTTGCCCGAGCCAAAGTAAAATACATACTTACGCATCCAATTGCCTCCGTTCAGTGTGGTCGGGGAACACGTTGCAATCCCCAACAATACACAAAAAATATTGCTCAGGCAAGCGAAAACAGAGCGGGAGCGTAATGGGACAGTTATGGGGTTTTAGCCCAACTTTCGCTATTCGCGCACTATTTCTTCATAACTCCTTGGAAATACGCAGTTCATTGGTCTAGGTCTTCACTACAAAAGGCGTTTTGAAGGACCTCCCTGGTTGTGATTTTGGGTAGTTGCTGAGGCGGCAGATTAAGACCAAGCCGGGCAAGCAGCAACTGCTGAGTTTTGTCCGGTTGCGTATATCGTGCCATATGCAACCAACGGCCATC
>JAPLCX010000035.1 GCA_026392035.1 Candidatus Auribacterota bacterium
CCCCGATGCCTGGATGACAAATCCTGAGACGTTGACCGGATTGTCTTCGCCATTGTAGAATTCGATCCATTCTTTCCCCGCATCATTTCCCGGAGCATCGTAGTACAGCTCGTTGATGACGAGGGCAGGATGTGAGGATGCAGAAACGGGATTTTTACCATTGATGACCTCGCAATAGTCCCTGAAGCCGTCTCCGTCGGTATCTATCTTTTTCGGATCGCTATGGTATACATGAATCTCATCACCGTCACGCAGGCCGTCGCCATCGCTGTCCGCCTTCCGGGGATCGGTTTTGTACACGACAACCTCATCGTAGTCATCCAGTCCATCCCCGTCGGTATCCGCGAGGGCAGGGTTCGTTTCCCAGGAATCAACCGTGAAATTCCAGTTCTTGAGCTCTTCGCCGTCGCGGAGTCCGTCATCATCCGAATCAACGTCATTGGGGTCGCTGCCCACTTCATTTTCCACCACATCGGGTATGCCATCCATGTCAGTATCGGCAAGCAGCCCTCGGGCATGGGGAGATGGGATTGTCAGCGTCTGGAAATCGGAGAGAAGATTATGGTCTATTTCAGGATTGATCCGCGCGATGCTCTGCCCTGAGTTTACATCGGCATAGAAGCCATCCGTCGCTGCCCCGGAGGTATCAAGATCGGGCGGCTCGAGTTGTGTGGGGTTATAGAGGATACAGTCGAGGACGTGCCGCTGGGGATCAATAAGCCTCACGCCATCCACGGGAGAAGTAACAGAATGCCACTGAGGGGGCTTTCCCCAACAGGCGCTATAATTGCCGTTCTGAAGAGAAAGGGCATGTTGAAAGTCGGGCGCCACACCGAATGTCATCTCCTCTCCGATCAGAAAATAGGAATGAGGGAGAATAATCGGCTCATGGGGAATGGCTCGCAAGGGAACATGCCGTGTCCATTTACCTTTCTGAATGATCTCAACGCAATAGCCGGAGAGATCAATGGGATGATTTCCATTGTTATACAGCTCAATGAATTCTCGATGGCCTGGAGGATTTGGATTGTTGTCATCTCCTTCGGGATCGTAAAAGACCTGGCTGATGACAATAGCGGCTATGGCATTTTTGGAAGGAAAGAAAACCAGCGGGAGGATTAGACACAAGAGGACAATGCATTTGCCTTTTCTTGGCGTCATTTGATTGATCCTTTTTCAAACTCATCCGATGCTACATTAGGCTAGTCTCACCTCCGCGGCTATTTGCTTTTAGGATCATAACGGGCTGTCAAACCCTATCAGTGGGATTCTGACATAGCGTTTGTTACTTTATCCTTCCATTGGCCTATGAGTGTTGGGCCAACCCCTTTAACTCTCTTCGAGAGATTTTCCAATGATAAAAAGGAGCCGTTCTTCCCTCTCTCTTCAACAATTCTTTTCGCAATAACCGGCCCCACGCGATAGAGCTTCGCAAGCTCTTGCTCTGAGGCGGTGTTCACGTCTATAGGATAAGGGAGTTTTTTGTTATCCTCCTCCTCTCCCATGGGGATAATGACGTACGGCTCCCACTTTTTGATCATCACCGGGCCGATCCCCTTCACTCTTTTTGCAAGATCACGGAGGGACACAAATGGGCCGTTCTTTTCCCTCTCCCCGATAACCGCGTTCGCCCTTTTATGACCCATCAGGTACAGGCTTTGAAGCTCCCCGGATGACGCCTTGTTGACGTCTATCTTCGCCCCCGGTTGTTCCTGCGAAGCAGTGTATGCGCTTCCCGCGAAAAGCGGCGATATGAAACCCGTCAATGCGATGAATATCAAAGTCCTTTTCATCTCAGACCACCTCCTCTCCTATCACCTTCTGCTATTTGTATGGTTCGCTCGTTGCCATCAAAGCAAAAAGCCGAACTGCCGACTGTGACGGTTCTTCATCACTTCAGCAGCCCGGCTCTCTTTTCCTTCAGTCGGGTTAGCGGAGTATAGAGGATTAAGACCAAGGGTGTTGTATTACCCGGTGTCATCATCGCCGCTATCGCTCTATCGCTGTCGCTGGTTGTACCGGAGACTCGCCCCCGACTGATATCATGCATAACCGCTCGTATCTCAGATTATTAGGTTTAATAAACCCCATACCACGATGGCTGCGCCCGTGAAGCTCTTTAGGAATCTCCGAAGGGGCAGAAACCCACGGGCTTGCCCGTGGGGCTCCGCTCAACGAGGAGACATCGGTATGCGTAAGAGTTACGAGGGGTATACCAGCTAAAAGTAATAGGAGCGTTACCTGGCGAGAATGACCGAGAGGTTCCGGAGGTCGCCGGGATCGTCCGAGAGGATGGAGGATACCGCGATTGGCTTTCCCGCCGAGGCGATTGGCCCCGCGTCAAGCCTGTGGACTGGCTCCAGCAGCCCCCCGTCCCTCGGTGCAGCGGCGAATGGGGAGGCATACACCGCCACCTCCATGCCGCCGCGCCCGTTGCGCAGCAGCACGGCGATCTCACGGTTCAGGGTTTTACCCTCGCGCAACGCCAACCCGAGGATGCTCGTGCAATCGGGAATCTGCCATGAACGCAGCGGCGTGAGGTTGATCATCTGTCCGTTCTCCCCCGTTCTCACCGCGCGTGCGAGTGAAATATGGAAGTCGCTATTCCTGCGTTTCTCGGCCAGGGCGACGATGGTTCCCGTCTCCCCCTCATCAGGGCCGAGCGGCGCGAAGGCGAGCACGTCATCTGCCCCCTTCACGGGGAGGGATGTCAGTACAATGCTCTTCCGCTCATCGGCGGCACGCGGCACCGCGCCGAGGAGGACCGCCAGGCCGCTCGGTGTCGATACGAGCGCCGCGATATCAGAGGGGGCTCCGTCGCCGTCGCTGTCGAGAGAGGAGATGGCGCGAATCCTCCCGGGATTGATCCTATAGGGGCACTGGATGGCGTAGTCGCGCGCGAGCATTCCATCCCCTCCCATGACCGAGAGGGTGGCGGCGCCACCGCGCGCCCGGATGATGCCGGTGTACGGTCGGCCCAGTCCGGGGTCGGCGAGCGGGCACAGGCCCACAAAGCCTTCCGTTTTCAACGCGGGGTAACTTTTCTCAACGGGGCGAATGTTCCGGTTGGCGTAATCGAGGGAGTACACCTGGAGGGTGAGCTCCCCATCCTGAGATACGCGCGGATAGGCGGCCCTGACCCCCTCGACGTCGTCGTCGGTAAGGTATCGTTTCGTCTTTTCCCCGGGTACGATGTATTCAAACATCGTCTGGCCCGTTGACTGGACATCGCCGAGGCCTATGAAATGGCCGACCTCGTGCGTGGCCACATTCTGGACATCGAGTGTCCCCTCCTCCCCGTTTGTTGACCAGCGGTAGTCACGGCCGTTGAGCCACACCTCAACCTTGAGGATGCGGCCATCGGCCCTGGGGTGCACCCGCGTCATCGCGACGTAGCGTGAATCATAGGGCCATTCCTCTTTTATCCACATGACCACGCCTGTCCCCGGGTTGACCTCCCCCCGCTCTACGAGGCCGGCGAACTGAAACTCTATTTTCCCGCTCGCCACGTGTTCCCACGTCTGGAACGCCGACTGGATTGCCTCAATATCGCTCCCATCAGAGATATCGCTGCATCCCCTGCGGTCGATGTAATAGGGAATGGCTGTCAGGCCATCTCCCCAGTGAAGGGGTATCCCCTGGCTGTTCGTGCGGATGTCATAAGCGGCCGCATGGGCGGCATAGAAAAATGAGAAAGATATAAATATTAAAAGGCTACGTTGCACAGGAATTCCCTAATTGCCTTATTTAACCAGCATACATCAAATAATGCGAAATGTCAAATAATATGCGCACCGGTGAGGCGCTACGCTCCAACAATACCTCTCTCCTTCAATTCCGCAGTCGCCTTGTCCACCATGTCGACTGCCGTGACCCCCTCGCTCCACCCGATGAGCTCCTTCATCCCATCCTTGAAGTCAACCCCGGCCTTGAACTGGAGCGCACGAGCAATTTTGCCGGTGTCGGCGATGCAGTGCCGGACGTCGCCCTTGCGGAATTTCATCGTGACGTGGGGAGTGATCCGCTTTCCGCAGAGACTGCTGATGATCTCGGCGATTTCGAGGACCGTGGTGACTTTCCCGGAGCTGACGTTGAAGGATTGGTAGTCAGCCTGGGGCTTTGCCATTGCGAGCATGTTCGCCTCGACGATATCGTGGACCGAGATGAAATCCCTGGACTGGCGACCGTCTTCAAATATCGCGGGGGGTTTGTCGTTCTTGATGCGGCTCAAGAATATTGCGGCGACCCCGGTGTACGGGTTGGAGAGCGATTGCCTCGGCCCATACACATTGAAGTACCGCAGCGCGACGGTGGGGATGCCGTAGGTGCGCCCGATGTTCAGGCACATATCCTCCTGGACCATCTTGGTGATGGCGTAGATCGACGTGGCGAGCCGCTCGTCCTCCTCCCGTATCGGGAGCGGCTTGAGCTGCCCGCTGCACCTCGGACAGTGGCATTCCCAGTCGCCTTTTTTGAACTGCTCCTCAGATCGGAGGGGCGGGCGCACGCGGCCGCAGGACGCGCAGTCGTAGAGACCCTCACCGTAGCTGCTCATGGAGGCGGCGACAATGAGTTTTTTGACCCCGTGCCTGTGGTTGGCGAGGATGTCGAGGAGGTTCGCCGTTCCCCCTATGTTCACGTCGACGTAGTGTTTTACCTGGTACTGGCTCTGCCCGATGCCCACGGCGGCCGTGTGGTGAGAGATAACCTCCATGCCCTCGACCGCCTTCCTCAGCGAATCGTAGTCACGGACATCCCCCCGTATGAACTCCGCCCGGCGGTTGAGATGGTCCGGTTCCCTGCCCCCGGGGTGCACCTGGGGATCGAGGTTGTCGAAGATCCTCACCCGGTGCCCCTCCACGATCAGGCGATCAACGAGAAAGCTGCCGATGAAACCAGCGCCTCCGGTGACGAGTATGTTCATGTGTAGCCTCTGAGGACGATCTTTGGGCCTTAAACTTTCGGTTTTTGGCTGTCTTTCAGCTCCATCTTCCGGATGCGGTAGAGCGCATCCTCGATGAGGCGCCGATTGGAAGAGATGATGTCTGCGACGAGGCCGATGAGCAGAACCTGGAAGCCGATAATCATGAAGATCGCCGCGAAAATGAGCGATTGGAGGTGGCCCTGGCCTCCTGAGGTGAAATAGAAGCAGAGAAACCGCAGGGAGAGGAGCCCCCCCAGGAGCAGCCCCACGGTGCCGATGAAGAGGAATACCTTGAAGGCCTCGTACATGGTGTAGATACGGACCATCGTGCTCAGGGATCTCTTGACATACTCCCAGGGGCTCGAGAAGAGTCGGGACTCCCTCGTCTCCTTGTTTGTGCGCACCGGCACGTGCGCGATGGCGATGTTCTTCTTGCCCCCCTGGATGATTGCCTCGAGCGTGTAGGTGAACTGTGAGACGATGTTGATGCGCAGCGCCGCCTCACGGTTGTAGGCGCGGAAGCCGCTCGTGCAGTCGGGGATATCGGTCCCAGAGATGCGCCGCACCGCCCAGCTCCCCCACCGCTGCAAAGACCGCTTCAGGGGGGATACGTGCTGGAGCTTCTCGATGGTGCGGTCGCCGATGACCATATCGGCCTCTCCATTGAGAATCGGCGTGATGAGCTGGGGGATGTCAGCGCCGCAGTACTGGTTGTCGGCGTCGGTGTTGACGATGATGTCGGCCCCCGCCTTGAGCGATGCGTCCAGCCCTGCCATGAACGCCTGTGCCAGGCCCTTCCGGTTCCTGAAGCGCACGAGGTGCTGGACGCCCGCGCGCCGCGCCACCTCGGCGGTCCGATCGGTGGACCCGTCGTCCACCACGACAAATTCCATCTCATCGATGCCCGGGATATTCCGGGGGATGTCGCGGAGCGTCCTCTCGAGATAGGGCTCCTCGTTGTAGCACGGAATCTGGATGACGAGCTTCATGCAGTACCCTCTGGGATGATGATAGTATCTGTTCCCAGGGTGTATGTCAATAGTTCCTGCCGCGATCTGCAAAAGGTTTGAATGGTTTGATCCGTTTGATCCGTTTGAGTCGTTCACACCATTCAAACAGCTCAAACTGCTCAAAGCGGCTGGTGTGGTTGTTCAAACTGTTCAAACGACTCAAACGTTATCTTTAGGTATGAAGCAGATCATGATCATACCGGGGATCGTGAGGAGGCAGACAAGGCAGAAGAAGGTGAGGTACCCGAGCCTCTCCTGTATGTATCCGCTCAGCGCGCCGGGGATCATCATGCCGAATGCCATGAGGCCGGTGGAAATGGCGTAGTGGGAGGTTTTGAACGGCTCCCGCGCAATATACATGAGGAAGATCGTGAAGGCCGTGAATCCCAGACCATAGCCGAACTGCTCGGCGGCCACGAGGGCGTAGGTGGTCACGAGCGAAGGCCGCGCCCACGCGAGATAGACATAGCTGAGATCGGGGAGATTGAGGGCGAGCGCCATCGGCCAGATGCATCTCTTAAAACCGAAGCGGGATATGAGCCATCCACCAAGGATGCCCCCCGCGAGAAGGAAGCCCGTCCCCACGGTTCCGTAAAGTGCGCCGACGGTCTCGGTCGCGAGGCCGAGCCCCCCTTTTGCGACAGGGTCGAGGAAAAACGGCTGCGCCATCTTCACGAGCATTGCCTCCCCAAGGCGGTACAGGAGGATGAACGCCACAATGGGGATAATCATGGACTGGGAGAAGTAGCTTTTGAACACGTGGAGGAAATCTGAATTGCCGGGCCGGCTCGGAGACCTCAATGGCCTGGCGCGTCCGGCATCAAGGTGCGGGAAGGGGAGGTAGAACCTGTGAAAGAACGCCAGGCAAAGAAAGATAATGCCCGCCACGCCGAGGGCGGTTGTCCAACCCCGGCGGATGAGGTCTGTTCTTCTCTCGATCGCGCCCGCGAGAACGACCAGGCCGCCGGAGGCAAAGATCATCGCGAGCCTGTAGAATGTGCTGCGGACACCCGCGTAGAGGGCCTGATCATCTCGCGAGAGGCTCAGCATGTAGAACCCGTCAGTCGCGATGTCGTGGGTGGCGGAGGTGAACGCGATGAGGCTGAAGAGAAGGAGGGAGAGCGGGAAGAACAGATCGGTCTGGATCACCAGGGCAGTCGCGATGAAGCACAGGGCCATCGTCAATTGGGTGCCGATGATCCATCTTCTCTTGGTCAAGCGCATATCAACGAGCGGCCCCCAGAACATCTTGATGACCCAGGGGAGGTAGAGGAGGCTCGTGAGGCCGATCAGCCTGTTGGGCAACCCCATTGTTTTGTACATGACCACGGTGACGATGTTCACGATGACATAGGGGACGCCCTCGGCGAAGTAGGTGGTGGGAACGTATATCCA
Organism: Candidatus Auribacterota bacterium; assembly: GCA_026392035.1. NCBI lineage: Bacteria > Pseudomonadati > Candidatus Auribacterota > Candidatus Auribacterota bacterium. The sequence continues at coordinate 7,330 of JAPLCX010000035.1, forward strand.
GGGGCGGCGCTTCTTCCCCTCGTGGGAGCGTTCGGTTGAAAGATACTCTATCGGCGCGGGCATAGTGTGCAGTGCTGAATGCTTACAAAGAATTAGAGTACAACACTATACCATCGCCACGCAGGAGTGCGGTAGAAATTTTGACGGCGCGGCCGTGCATTTGGATTGATTCTCGCCCCACCTTGGCTTATACTTCCGTACACAGGAAACGATGAAGGCAGAAGCGGTTTCGATCATCATACCCACCAAAAACGCTGAGCGATACCTGGAAGAGCAGTTGAAGGCCATATTCAGCCAGGAGGACGTTACCCGCCCGGAGATCGTCATCATTGATTCGGGTTCGACGGATAAGACGATCCAGATCGCCGCGCGGTATCCCGCAAGGCTCATCTCCATAAAACCTGAGGAGTTCAATCACGGCGCCACCAGGAACCTCGGCGCGCGGGAAGCGAAGGGCGGCTACCTCGTCTTCCTCACGCAGGACGCAACTCCGGCGGACGGCTCATGGCTCAAAAACCTTCTCAGTCCCCTCCGTGAAGACCCGGCTGTGGCAGGGGCTTTCAGCCGCCACATGCCGAGGCCTGGCTGCTCCCTCCCCCTGGAGCGGCAGATTGAGGAGGAGTGGCCGCAGGCGGGGGGGAAGCAGAGGATTGTCAAGCAGGTGAGCTCCCGGGAGGATCTCGATGCGCGCAAGCCGTACTATGTCTATTTCGCGAATACGAGTTCCTGCCTGCGCCGCTCGGCGTGGGAGCGGTTCCCCTTCCGTGACGTTGACTTTGGCGAGGATGTTGATTGGGCCGAGCGGGTCCTGCTCGCGGGCTACAAGATTGTCTATGAACCCGATTCGGCCGTTCTCCACAGCCACGATTACCGCCTGCGGGAACAGTTGCGGCAGCACTATGATTACGGCCGCATGGTGAGGAGCGCGCGCCTGGCGCCGACCGTGACACTCAGGCGATCAGCGAAAACGTTTCTGGTTTCACTTCGAGATGACCTTCGTTATCTGAAGAGAACAGGCCGCCCGATGGAACAGTTCTTTTTCAGTGTTCCATTTCACGCATGCTGTGTGCTCGGCCGGTGGCTCGGGGAGCACTCGGATGAGTTGCCGCGGATGGCGCGGAGGTTCCTATCCCGGCAGAGGCAGATACAGAAAAAATAGGAATGGCACCGTTGAAGATTCTCGTTGTGGTTCATGGCTATCCGCCCACCGCCGTCGCGGGGACGGAGATATGCGCCCAGAGGCTCTGCGTGGCGCTCAAGGAGATGGGGCACGATGTCTTGGTGATTGCGCGCGAGGAGCGGTTTGGCTACCCAGAATATAAAATCATACGTGACGAGAGAGACGGGATTCCGGTGATGAGGATCGTGAATAACTTCAAGAAACTGCAAGAGAGGTACATGTATGACTACCACCCGCGCATTGAGGAGATTTTCGAAGATGAGCTCGCGCGACTGAAACCGGACCTCGTCCACGTGCAGCACCTCTCGGGAGCCTCGTGGGGTATCCCCCTCATCGTCAAGAAACATGGAATCCCCCTGGTGGTATCGCTGCACGATTACTGGTATGCGTGCGAGCGCGTCCAGCTCCTCAGGCCCGACGGGACGATCTGCCCCGGTCCCGACGATGGCCGCAACTGCTCACGGTATTGCGCTCATGGCTCCCTCTCTCTCATGGCCTCCGCGGTGATCGAGCGGCTCAAGTGGGGGACGGGATTCCTCGGCGCGTGCCCCGGTGAGAGAATAGTGCTCAGGACGCTCGCGGCCATCCAGCCGCTCGCGATGCCAAGGAAAACGAAGAAGTTGAGGCGCGTGTATCGCGAGCGGTGCGCCAGGTTGCTCCATAACCTCAGCAGCGCCGATGCCCTTATTGCCCCCTCGGAAAAGGCTCGCGAAATCTATGAGGCGCTGGGCATTCCCAAAGAGAGGGTGGTGGTCATACCACATGGCGCGCCGCCTCTCCCTGAAGCGCGCGCGGGTTTCCTCCGGAATGAGTACGACGGCACAAGGCCCCTCGTGGTCGGCTATATCGGTACGGTGATGGCGCACAAGGGAGTGGTGACCCTCCTCAGGGCGATCAGGGGGCTTTCTCCGGGGAAGGCGTCGCTCAGGATTTATGGTCGTGCCTACCCCCCGCGCTTCACGCGATTTATCACGAAAGCCATCACACGGTTTCCACGCGGCCAGGTGGAGATTCAGGGGGCATATCAGCCGGAGGAGCTGCCCCGCCTCATGGCGGGACTGGATGTCGTGGTGATTCCGTCGCTGTGGCATGAGACATTCAATCTGGTCCTCTGGGAGGCATGGGCCTCCCGGCTGCCGGTCATCGCCTCTCGTGTGGGAGCCCTGTCTGACTTCATCAGGGAGGGTGTGGATGGGCTGACCTTCCCGCCCGGGGACTGGAGGGGGCTGAGCGCGCACCTCGCGCGGATCGTTGAAAACCCCACGCTGCTGGCCACGCTTCGGAAAAACCTCCCGCGTTCCTGCATGAGCCTCAACGAGAATGCCAGACGCTATGAGAAGATCTATATCAGGCTCACCACTGAGCGGGCGGAGGTACGTAACCACTGAGGACACTGAATACACTGAAAAATAAATCGGCTCATCGCACGATAGTGTGGGTTGCCGGCCAAGGACGGAACTGAGCCATCCAGGGTGTGCATGCTTGGATGATCTTAAGCTTCATGTAATCCTTGTCCCGGTAGCCGTACGCCCTTCGAATCACGTTGCGTGCTTTGA